>JAIWOE010000059.1 GCA_020217165.1 Desulfovibrio sp.
GACTTCGGCTGCTTAAGGAGGAAGGCCCGTTCTCGGTGGTGGTCTCAGATCTGAAAATGCCCGGCATGGATGGCATTCAGTTCCTGACCAGGGTCAATGAGCTCTCTCCCGATGCGGTGCGCATGATGCTCACGGGATATGCCGATCTGGATGCCGCCATTGCCGCCGTGAACCAGGGGCACATCTTCCGCTTTCTCACCAAGCCCTGCCCCCAGGACGTGCTCCAGACCGCCCTGGAAGCCGCCACCCATCAGTATGCCCTGGTGGTGGCGGAAAAGGAACTGCTCAAGGGCACGGTGCGCGGCTCCATCAAGATCCTCACCGACGTGCTCTCCCTGGTCAAGCCCGTGGCCTTTGGCCGCAGCGAGCGGGTCAAGCGCCTGGCCGTGTTCCTGGGGGAGCGGGTGCAGCTCAAGAACCTGCTGCAGCTGGAGCTGGCAGCCATGCTCAGCCAGCTGGGCTGCGTCTCCCTGCCGGATGGCCTCCTGGAAAAGGTGAACGCAGGCGAGGCGTTGACCCCGGAAGAACGCGAGGCCTACCACAAGCATCCCGAGGTGGCCGCCACCCTGCTCATGAATATTCCGCGCATGGGGCGCGTCTCGGAGATTATCCGCCAGCAGAACGGCATTTTTTCGGAGATGCCGGAAATGCTGCTGGAGGCGCGGGTGCTCAAGATCAGCCTGGATTATGACGCCCTGGTGCAGCAGCGCCTCACCAAGCTCCAGGCCTTGGAGCGCATGCGCAGCCTGCCAGGCGTGTATGATCCGGGGCTGCTGGACGTGCTGGCCGGGGGCGAGGCCCAGGAAGACGCCTACGTGCGCCGGGAAGTGGCCCTGGCGGACCTGGCCGAAGGCATGGTGCTAGACGAGGCCCTGCACGCCGACGATGGCGCGCACATCATGCCCCGGGGTACGGAGCTGACGGAAACCGCCCTGGCCCGGTTGCACAACTTCATGCGCTCCAAGCAGTTGCCGGAATCCGTCCTGGCCCTGGTGCCGCGGGAGATGCGCAGGTAGGGCAAGGTATCTTTGCAAGGAATTCTCGGGGGAAAACCTTTCTAAAGAAAGGTTCTTCTCCCCTCTCGCAACATCCTTTTTCAAGGTTAAAATACCCTATATAATAAATGTAAAAATAACAGTAAACAAATTTTTCGAAAGAGAAGGCAGGGAACCAAGCCAGCCAATGCAGCCACAAGCGCAATCACTTGGTATAATTATTTTCTCGTCACGCGACACGCAGCTCCAAGTTCTAAGAAGAGTTTCCCCCGGGCGTGGTTGCCTCACTCGTCAAAGCCGGCGCGGCGCTCCACCAAAAACACGGGCCGGGCCTTGAGTTCCTCATAGATGCGGCCCACGTACTCGCCGATGATTCCCAGGCTGATCATGATGCTGGAGCCAATGATGAGCAGGGTCATGATCAGCGTCATGAAGCCGCTCACCGCCTGGTCGTGGATCCAGCTCCAGAAGGCTTCCGCGGCAACCCCCACCCCCAGCAGCAGGGTGAGGGCCCCCAGCACCGTCACAATGCGCAGGGGGATGGTGGAAAAACTCACCAACGCCGTGGTGGCCAGGGCCATGAGGGCCTTCAGGCTGAAGCGGCTGGCGCCGTCCAGGCGCTCCGCCACCACAAAGCCTACGGTTTCCTGGCGAAATCCCACCCAGCTGGCCAGGCCGCGGTACAGGCGGTTGCGCTCGGGCATGCGGGTGGTCAGGATGTCCACCACCTCACGGTCCAGCAGTTTGTAGTCCGAACAGTTGGAGCAGTTGAAGCCGCCCAGGCGCGTGAGCAGGGCATTGAACACCCGGGCGCGCAGACGCTGGGAGAAGCTGTCCGTCTGGCGGTCCTCCTTCACCCCGTGGACCACCTTGGCGCCGTTGCGCCAGTGTTCCAAAAACGTGGGAATGAGGGCCGGAGGATGTTGGAGATCGGCATCCATGGTGATGACCGCCCGGCCCGCGGCGGCGGTCAGGCCGGCCAGCAAGGCTGCCTCCTTGCCGAAATTGCGCGACAGGGAAAGGACCCGCAGGTGCGGATACTGCGGGCACAGGGCCGAGGCGGCCTCGAAGGTCCGATCCCTGGAGCCGTCATCCACCACAATGATTTCAAAGGACGCCGCAGCGCCTCCCAGGATGGAAGACAGGACTTGCACCGCCCGGCCAATGCCCCGGGCTTCGTTGTATGCGGGCAGGACCACGGAAACTTCACACGGGGCGAGTACGTTGGGCATGGCGGTCCTCCAGATGGAGCAGAAGCTGCGTATGGAGTTGTAATTACAACAGATCACGGAAGCGCACAAGCTGCACGCCGTGGCGGGCCAGCAGGGCTGGCAGGGCGGGATCGCACAGGGCGGCACGCTCGCCGTCCCAGTCATGAAAGGCTCGCAGGCGCGGGTCGCGGAGCTCGGCGGGGTCGTCGCGGCCGGGGTGGCACATCCACTCGGCGGTGGCCCCGGGGGGCAGGCGGCGCAGGGCCTGTTCCAAGGCGGCCAGGGTCATGCGACCACTGCACCCCCCGCCAAGCATGGCCGGGGAGGGGTGGGCCGGTGTGATCCGGCGCAGGCGATTGGGCAGGTGCATCCAGCGCAGCACCCGGGCCTTACCCGGGCCGGGGCCTGGTTCTCGCACCAGGGGGATGCCATACCGGGCGGCCAGGGCCAGGGTGACCCGCCACAGGGGCGGCAACAGGTGGACATGCTCATGCCCGTTGAGGAAGAGCGGCCGCAGGCCTGCCTCAAGGCAACGCTGGAGTTGCGCGGTCCACTCCTCCTCCACGGCGGCTACGGGCAGGCGACGCCGCAGGAGATCCTGCACCAGGCGCCCCTTGCCAGGAAATCCATGAGGATACAGCCGCCCCAGGGCTGGGGAGAGGGGCGCGCCGTAGGTCAGGGTCAGATGCACGCCGGTGTCCAGGTCGGGCAGTTCCTTCAGGGCCGGGACCATGGCTGCAAAGGCCGGTCCGCAGGCCATGACTCCCGTGGCCGTGACGGCGCCAGCATGCACGCAATCAATTATCCCATTGGAAACACAATGGAAATGGCCGAAGTCGTCGGCGTTGATGACCAGGCGGCGCAGGGTGCGCCCGGAAGGTTCGGGGTGCATGCGGCGGACGCTAGCGCGGTGCAGATCGTCCGTCAATGGCATCATGCTTGACGCCCCTGCACCGGCTGGTAGGTGTATGGGAATCTATTGCAGCGACGTTCTTTCATGCCGTTCCCCGCAACGACCACCGGGAGGAGCCATGACCGATATCGCCCGTATGCAGGCCCTGTGCCAGGCCCTTGGGTACGACGAAGAACCCTTCGGCTTTCATTACACCGATACCCCGCCGCCGGACGCCCTCATGGCATCGCCATGCGTGCTGCCCAGCCGGCAGGACGAGGTGGAGCACCGGGTGGACTGGGAATCCATCAATACACATTTTTCCTGCGTCCTCAAATATGTCTGGCGGGCCCGGGTGCAGGGGGGCTCGGCGGCCGTGTCCCGGGAGCGGTTCGGCTGCCTGGGCGGGGCATTTTTCCTGGGCTTCAACAAGCCGCAGCTGGAAGGCATCGTGCATTATGTGTCCACGGGCATTCCCGGCCACATGGAGGGCGAGCGGTACGTCGCCTCGCCCGAAGCCTGCCGGAAATTCTTCCATGAAGATGTGGACCCGCTGCCGGCCACGGCCACGCACGCCGTGTTCAAGCCCCTCTCGCAGTTTGCCGAGGGCGAGACACCCCTGGTGGTGCAGTTCTTTGCCCGGCCGGAAGTCCTGTGCGGACTGCATCAACTGGTGATGTACATCACGGGAGATCCCCACGCCGTGGCTTCGCCTTTTGGGGCGGGCTGCACCAATCTGGTGTCCTGGCCCTTGCGGTTCCTGGCCCAGGGCACCCCAAAAGCGGTGCTGGGCGGCTGGGATCCTTCGGCCCGGCCCTGGTTCAAGCCGGATGAACTCACCTTCAGCGTGCCCCATGCTATGTTCCAGACCATGCTGGCGCGCTGGGAGCACTCCTTCCTCACGGCCCACGCCTGGAAGGCGGTGGTGAAGAAAATCGAGAAAAGCCGGCGCACCTGGACCAAATCCTGACAGGTTTCCGCGTTTGCCTGGTTGCATGCCGGTCTGCACCAGGAGTACTTGGAGTCAGGATAATTTTCATAACCATCTTTTGGGGAGGGAGCCATGCGGGTGCGAATGAAGAGCAATGCCCTGTTGATTGGCGCAATCGTCCATATCGCATTGATGGTGGCGGGCCCGGCTGGGGCAGGCGTTGCGTATGAATTGCCGCAACCCCTCAAGGCCTCGGCGCTGTTGCCGGATGCCACCCGCAAGGGCCCCCTGCACACCGTGGACGAGGTGGTGCACAACGATGGATACCTGAACATCTATACCATCACCTCTCCCCTGGGAGAATTCAAGGCGGAATCCACCGCGGAATTGCTCATCCGCATTCATGAAATCTACGCCATGGACGCCATGGACAAGCTCTCCAGCTCCCAGGCCTTTAGCGATGCCTTGGTGCAAGGCGGCAAGGAGATGGTGGATACCGTCACCGGCACCATCACGGATCCCCTGGGCACCATCAGGGGGACGTTTTCTGGCGTGGGCAAGATCTTTACCCGGGCTGGCGACCGTCTGGCCGGCAACGGTGGCGGGAAATACGATGACAACGTGGCGGCCAGCGTGAGCGGCTATGCCGGCGCCAAGCGGGAGTACGCCAAGGCCTTTGGGGTGGATCCGTATACGTCCAACGCCGCCGTGCAGGCCCGGCTGGACCGCCTGGCCAAGGCCGGGTTCATGGCCAATCTGACCACCACGGCGGCCAAGGTGGCCATTCCCGGGGGCGTGGGCCTGGCCGTGAGCGCCGTGAGCGGTGTGGGCACCCTCAAGGATATCGACGTGGCCATGCCCCCCTCGGACATGCGCCGGGCCAACAAGGAAAAGCTGGAGCAGATGGGCGTGTCCAAGGGCATGGCCGAGCTGTTCCTCGAGAACGAGGCCTTCACGCCGGTGCAGCAGAGCCTGTTGGTGGCGGCCCTGGCGGACATGCCGGGCGTGGGCGGCCGTGATGTCTTTGTTCACTTCGCCATTCCCACCTCGGATGAGCGTCTGGCCTTTTTCCGGCAGCGCATGGCCCGCATGTTCGCCAACTACCATGCCACGGTGGACCCCCTGGAGCGTTTTGAGGCCGTGGGGCAGTTTGTCGCCGCCAGGACCTCCAAGGGCAACCGGCTGATGCTCTTTCCCCTGGATTACCTGCTTTGGACGCCCCAGGCCGAGAATCTGCTGCGCTTTTTCACCGAGGACGCCAAAAAGGCGGGCGGCAGGGTCATGGAACTGCGCCTGGGCGGCATGGCCAGCCCAGACGCCAAGCAGCACATCCAGGCCATGGGCTGGAAGGTCATGGAGCTGCGGGAGTTCCTGAAGTAGCCTCCCTCAATACAGCGAGGCCATGGCGGCCAGGGCAATGATGAACAACAGCGACAGGGGGCCGCCGGCGCGGAGAAAGTCTCCGGCCGAGTAGCCCCCTGCGCCCATGTACAGGGCATTCACCTGATGCGTGGGCAGCAGGAAGGAATTGGACGCCGCCATGGCCGCCACCAGCGCGGCCATGCGCGGGTCCGCACCCACGCCGCCGGCGATGTCGATGACCAGCGGCGTCAGCAGCACCATGGCCCCCACGTTGGATACCACCAGGGTGATGCCCGTGGAAAGGGCCGCGATGATCATATAGAACACAAAGGGCGTGGCCAGGGCCCCCCCGGCCACGGCCAGCACCTGATGCGCCAGCCAGGCCGCGGCCTGGGATTTTTCCATGGCCGTGCCCAGGGGAATGAGACCCGCCAGCAGGAACACCGTGCGCCAGTCCACGCCGCGGTACGCCTCGTCAATGCTCAAGACCTTTGTCACCACCATGCCCATGGCGCCGCTCATGAGGCACACGGACAAGGGCAGTCCGGAAAAGATGGCCAGCAGCGTGGCGGCCATGAACCAGCCCACGGCCAGCCCGGCCTTGCGCGGGTGCAGGATCTCGTGGTCCAGGGGTTGGACGAACAGCAGATCCCGGGCCGGCCGCATGGCGTGGAAGGCTTCCCAGGTGCCGAACATGAGGATGGTGTCCCCGGGATTCAGGGGCTGTTCGCCCAGCTGCTGGTAGAGTTTCTCGCCCTTGCGGCTCAGGGCCAGGGGGGCCAGGTGGTGCGTGTGCCGGAAGTGGATGGTGGAGATGGTCTTGCCCAGAAACGCCGAATTCGGAGGCACCACGGCCTCCACCACGCCGGCCATGTCCGGGGACAGGGATCCCGCAAAGTGGGTCAGCTGGTCGCGCACTTCCCAGCCAAAGCTGGCGGCGGCCTCGCGGATACCCTCCTCGGGGCCGTAGGCCGCAAAAATGGCCCCAGGGCGGATGAACATCTCCCGATCCGGCGGAATGAGCAGGTCCTTGCCGCCCTGAGGAGACAGGGCCACGGTGTGGATGTTGTGGCAATCGCACAGATCCATGATCATGACCTCGGTAGACCGGCTGAAGGGCGAGACCGGCGGCACCACCACTTCGAACAGGCGGCCCAGGCCCGGGTAGTGCTCCAGGGGTTCCGGGGCCGGCGGGGCCTGCTGACCGGCCCGCGCCTTGGGCAAGGTCGCGCTGCCCAGCAGCAGAAAATAGACGATGCCCAGGCCCACCAGGGTTAGGCCCATGGGCGTAACGCTGAATAGGCTGAAAGGCTTGAGGCCGAAGGGGCGCATGAGGTCGTTGAGCATGATCAGGGGCGAGGAGCCCACCAGCGTCACCGTGCCGCCCAGGATGGCGCAAAACCCCACGGGCATGAGCAGTCGGGAGAGAGGGATGCCCGTCTGGGTGGAAAGGCGCTTAATGGCCGGCAGGAACAGGGCCGCTGCACCGATATTCTGCATGAAGCTGGAAAGCACCGCGATGGCTGCGCACAGCAGGGCCAGCATGCGGGACCGACTCCCCTTGGCCAGGCGCATGAGGGGCCGTACGGCGTTGGTGATGACGCCGGTATGATCCAGCCCCCGGCCCATGATGACCACGGCAATAATGGATACCACGGCGGTGGAGGACAGGCCCTGGAAGGTCTGGCGCGGCTCCACCAGCCCCAGCAGGGCCAGGGCCAGCATGGTCAGGATGGCCGTCACGTCCACCCGGACCCATTGCGTGATGAACAGGAAGATGGTGGCGCCGGTAACGCAAAAGACCAGCGCCATGTCCGTGCTGAAAGCAGGTGCGGTCATGGCAAATCCCTCTCTGCCTGTATCCTAGCACGTGACGGAGTGGAAAACCAGGGAGCAGCCAGGGGGTGGCATGAAAAACGTCCCGCGGGCCTGGAGGGCAGCCGCGGGACGCGTGGTTGGTGAGCATGCCGGCGGAGCCGGTGTTAGCCGCCGGTTAGCCGATGGAAGAAGCCTGCCGCAGGAAGAGGATCTTGCGGTCCACGTGGCGTACGTCGGCCGTGGCCGTGAGCAGCATGGACTGGATGAGCTCCGTGCGCATGTTGTTGAGCAGCAGAGCCACGCCGTCGGGCCCGCCGCCCACGGCGCCAATGGCCAGGGGCCGGCCCACCAGCACGGCCTGGGCGCCCAGGGCCAGGAGCTTGAGCACGTCCGCCCCATTGCGCACGCCGCCGTCAGCCAGGACAATGGTGTGGTTGCGAACTTTTTCCGCAATCCAGGGCAGCACCTCGGCCACGCCCGGGGTGGAGTCCAGCACCCGGCCGCCGTGGTTGGAGACCACGATGGCTGCCGCGCCGGCTTCCACGGCCATTTCCGCTTCCACGGGGGTCATGATGCCCTTGATGATGAAGGGCAGGCTGGTGGCCTGGATCACTTCCCGCAGTTCGCGCAGGCTCTTAGGCCCCACGGGCTGGCCCTTGAGGCTCATGGTGATGAGCCCGGCGCCGTCGATGTCCACGCCCACGGCAGCCGCGCCAGCGGCCTCGGCTTCCTGAATGCGGGCGATGATTTCCTTTTGGCCTCGGGGCTTGATGATGGCGATGCCGCGCCCCTTGGCCTCCCGGATGGCAGCCAGCCCCGAGGCGTACATGGTGGGGTCGGCGCCATCGCCGATCATGCCCATCACCCCGGCCTGCAGGCTGCCCATGAGCAGGGAGGAGGCGAGGCCTTCTTCAGAGATGGCCCCGCCCATGTTGTACGTGGAGCCGGTCATGGGCGCCGCCAGGACAGGCATGTCAAGCTCGCATCCAAACAGGGAGAGGTTGGTGCGAGGGTCGCGCACCTCGTGAATGGTGCGCATGTTTAGAAGATGATGGGACAGGGCCTCCACATTGGCCTTGAACGAACTGCCGGAGCCCACGCCCCCCATGCCGGGAACTTCCCCGCGGCAGGCGATGCCGTTGCAAATGGAGCAGACGCGGCAATAGCCTTTGAGCTTTGCGCGAGCAGTCTCTCTGAGCGTGTTCAGATCCATGGCCAAATCTCCTATCTCTCTGGGGGTATGCGTCGAGAATTAGCCAAGCAGTTCAGCGATGTGCTTGACCTCGACCTTCGGCCCTTGGCGTTTTTCCATCCCTCCCCGAATCTGCATGACACATCCGGGACAATCAGTAACGATTACTGATGCGCCGGAAGCGACGATATTGTCCAGCTTTTTCTGCAGCAGGGTGTTGGAGATTTCGGCGAACTTCATGCCGTAGGTGCCGCCGAACCCGCAGCAGACTTCCTCTTCGGCGCAGGGCACGTACTCGTTGCCGCTGGCGCCGATGAGGGCCCGCGGGGCCTCGCGCACGTCCAGGCCACGGCAGAGGTGGCAGGGGGCATGGTAGGTGACCTTCTTGCCCGGGCCGGCCTTGGGCGCCACCTTGAGCACATCATGCACAAAGGAGGAGAAGTCGATGACCTTTTCGGCGAACTGGGTGGCCTTAAAGGCCAGGTCCGGCCGCTCTTCCAGCAGTTTCGGGTAGTTGTGTTTGAGGTGGGAGGCACAGGACGCGCAGGAGGTGACGATGTAATCGTACTCCGCGGGGTCCATGGCCAGGAGGTTCTGCAAGGCCACGTCGCGGGCGGCGCCCATTTCGCCCATCATTTGCAGGGGCAGGCCGCAGCAGTTCTGCTGCATGGGGTAGTCGATCTGGGCGTTCTTGCCGGCCATGGACTTGGCCGCGGCCACGAACTGTTCGGGATACACGAAATCGTGCACGCAGCCGGAGAACAGGGCCACCTTCATACTGGGATGCTGGCCGGGCTTGGGGTTGATCTCCTGCTTGAGCCCTTTTTCCCACAGATCGCGGAAGGGCGTCTCGGCCACGGCGGGCAGGGCGCGGAAGTCCTGATCCTTGGCAAACACCATGGGCAGGTGCCGGATGAACCGGCCGCCGGTTTCGCCCTTGCCCACAAAGGGACGCTGGGCCCAGTTGGCCGCGCGCAAGAGGCCGTGGAACAGCTTGCGGTTTTTCATCATCATGCCCAGGAGCTGGCCCTGCATGGGGTGGCCTTCCTCGTTCTGGATCCGGGCATGGATTTCCTTGATGAGGCGGGGCAGGTCGATGCCGGCGGGGCAGATGGCCTTGCAGCTTTGGCAGTTGATGCAGTTCTGCACCAGGTACTTGGCCTTTTCCCGGCCGTGGAAGAAGTACGTGAGGATGAGCCCGATGGCGCCGATGTAAATGTGGCCGTACTTGTGGCCACCCACCATGCGGTACACGGGGCAGACGTTGGCGCAGGCGCCGCAGCGCACGCAGCGCAGCACTTGCTTGAACTCGGGGTCCCTGGCCAGGGCGCGGCGGCCGTTATCCAGGAAGACCACATGCATGACCTTCTTGTTGTCCTCGCAGGCGCCGCACTCGTTGGGACCGGTGATCCAGGTGGCGTAGGAGGTGATCTGCTGGCCGGTGGCGTTGCGGGGCAGGGCGCGCAGCACGCGCAGGGCGTCGTGCAGGGTGGGGGTGAGCTTGTCCAGCCCCATCAGGGCCACGTGCACGCGGGGCAGGGTGGTCACCAGGCGGGCGTTGCCTTCGTTGGTCACTAGGCCGATGGTGGCGCTGTCGGCAATGGCGAAGTTACCGCCGGAAATGCCCATGTCCGCCTCGGCGTATTTCACGCGCAGTTCGCGCCGGGCCACCTTGACCAGTTTTTGAATGTCGGAATCCTGCTCTTTTTTGGTGACTTGTGAGAACAGGTCCGCCACCTGGTAGCGGGACAGGTGAATGGCCGGCATGACCATGTGCGAGGGGCCTTCGTGGCGCAGCTGGATGATCCATTCGCCCAGGTCGGTTTCCGTGACGTGCAGGCCCTTGTCTTCCAAATGATGGTTGAGCAGGGTTTCTTCCGCCGTCATGGACTTGGACTTGACGATGGTCTTGCAGTGGTTCTCTTCCGCAATGCGGGCGATGATCTCGTTGGCTTCCAGAGCCGTCTTGGCCAGATGGACGTGGATGCCGATGGCTTCCGCGTTCTTCTTGAATTCGGCGTACAGCTCGTCCAGGCGGGCCACGGAGTCGTCCTTGGCAGCGGCGATTTCCGCAATCAGGGCCGGCAGGTCAATGCCTTTGAAGGCGTTTTCCCGGCCGGTGCGGTAGGCCACGGCAAAGGTGTCCAGGGTTTTACGCAGGAATTCGTTGTCCAGGGAGTCCCGGAGTTCGGCTTTGTATTGCTCAAGGGTCTGTGCGGTTTGCATGGATCTAGTCCTCCAGCAGCAGGATGTGCAGTTCCAGCGGGCCATGGACGCCGATGGCCAGCACCCGTTCGATGTCCGCCGTGCGGGATGCGCCGGTAATGAAGGCCATGTACGAGGGGGCTTTCTTCATGCGGGCGTCCAGCTGCTGTTCGATGTCATACGCCATGTGGACCAGGTCCTTGACCCGCAGCACGGCCACGTGCACTTCGGCAATCATGGTGGCCAGGCGCACTTCCTCGCTGGCGGAATCGATGACGATGGATCCCGTCTCCGCAATGCCGAAATCGCAGGTGGTAAAGGCCACGTCGATGCCGGCCAGGTGCTGACGCATGCCCTTGGTGAGCACCTGGATGCCGCGTTCTTCCGCTTCCTTGGTAAAGGCCTTGAGCTCCTTGTCTTTGAGCTGCGGGGCCGCGACGATGCGGGGCGCCGGCTTCTGTTCGCACAGCGCCCCGGCCGTATCGGAGATGGCCTCGCCACAGCCGCTGATGAGCAACTGGCAGGCCTCCTTGTTCACGCAAGCGTCAATGGTGTAGGCGTATGCGTCCTTCATGGAGGCGATGGGGATCACTTTGGCGGATACCAGTTCGGCTTTTTGCCGGAACAGGTCGACCATCTCCTGTTTCGTCATGGGAATCTCCTTAGATGGTTTTCAACAAGGCAAGGGTCTGCTGCGCGATGGCCAACTCTTCGTTGGTGGGGATCACCAGGATGCGGATGGGGGAATCATCCGTGCTGATGTCGCCGGGCTGGCCGCGCTTGAGGGTTTTATTCTTTTCGGCATCAATCCTGGCGCCCAGGTAGCCCAGGGTCTGGCACACCTGCTGGCGCACATCCACGTCGTTTTCGCCAATGCCGGCGGTGAAGCTCAGGGCGTGGCATTCGCCAAGCAGGGCCATGTACGCGCCCACATAATGAGTCACGCGGCGGCAGAACATGGTGAAGGCCAGCTGGGCGCGCTCGTCGCCGGCGCCGCGGCGGGCATGCACGTCGCGCATGTCGTTCACGCCACACACGCCCTTCAGGCCGCTCTGCTTGTTGCAGATGGCGTCAATGTCCTTCACCGTCAGGCCCTTGCGTTCGGCCAGGAAGGGATAGACGGCAGGGTCCACGTCACCGCAGCGGGTGCCCATCATCAGGCCGGCCAGGGGAGTGAGACCCATGGAGGTGTCGATGCACTTGCCGCGCTTGACGGCGTCCATGGAGCAGCCATTGCCCAGATGGATGGTGATGGCGCTGGTTTCCTCGGGGGAGCGGCCCAGGAATTCCGCCGTCTTGCCAAACACATAGCCGTGGGAGGTGCCGTGGAAGCCGTAGCGGCGCACGCGGAGTTCTTCGTAGAACTCGTAGGGCAGGGGATACAGGTAGGCTTCCGGGGCCAGGGTTTGGTGAAAAGCGGTATCGAACACGGTCACCTGAGGGGCGGCGGGCAGCAGTTCCCGCGCCGTGGCAATGCCGGCCAAGTGCCCGGGGTTGTGCAGGGGGGCCAGGGGAATGATGGAAGTGAGCTTTTCCACCACGGAATCATCCACAATCACCGGGGCGGAGAAGAACTCCCCGCCGTGCACGATGCGGTGACCCACGCCCGTGATTTCATCGGGGCTGGCCACCACGGCGGCCTGGCCGTTGGTGATGCGGTCCACCACCAGCTGCATGCCGATCTTGTGATCGGGAATGGGCAGTTCATCGGCAAACACGGCTTCCTCGGGGCTGTCCGGGAACTTCTTGTGCTTGATGGCGCCCAGGGGCTCGTGGATGCGTTCCACCAGGCCGGAGCACAGCACGCGGCCGCCGGCCTCGGGGGTCATGTCGAACAGCTGGTATTTGATGGACGAGCTGCCAGAGTTGATGACGAGAATCTTCATCTGCTTACTTCCCCTGGGCCTGCACGGCCTGAGCTTGGATGGCGGTGATGGCCACGGTGTTCACAATGTCGTCCACGGTGCACCCGCGGGAAAGGTCGTTAACGGGCATGTTCAGGCCCTGGAGCACCGGGCCGATGGCCACGGCGCCGGCGGACTGCTGCACGGCCTTGTAGGTGTTGTTGCCGGTGTTCAGGTCCGGGAAGATGAACACCGTGGCCTTGCCGGCCACGGCGCTGCCAGGCAGTTTGGTGGCGGCCACCTCGGGGTTGGCGGCGGCGTCATACTGCAGGGGGCCTTCCACCAGCAGGTCAGGCCTGAGTTCGCGCACCAGCTTGGTGGCTTCGCGCACCTTGTCCACATCCTCGCCGGTGCCGGACTCGCCGGTGGAGTAGGAGAGCATGGCCACCCGGGGCTCCACGCCGAAGAGCATGGCCGTCTCGGCACTCTGGATGGCGATGTCCGCCAGTTCCTTGGCATTGGGGTTGGGGATGACGGCGCAGTCGCCGAACACCAGCACGCGGTCGGACAGGCACATCAGGAACACGGAGGAAACGATGGACACGCCGGGCTTGGTCTTGATGATCTGGAAGGCCGGCCGGATGGTCTGGGCGGTGGTGGTGATGGAGCCGGAAACCATGCCGTGGGCATGGCCCAACTTGACCATCATGGTGCCAAAGTAGGTGGGGTCGGCCATGGTGTCCCGGGCGACTTCCATGGTCATGCCCTTGGCCTTGCGCATCTCATAGAAATTGTTGACGTAGGCGTCAAACAAGGGAGACTTGGCCGGGTTGACGATGTGCGCGGCGGAAAGATCCAGGCTCATCTGAGAGATGTCGGCGCGGATCTGATCGGGGTCACCCAGAATGGTCAGGTCCACCACCCCGCGGCGCAACAGGATGTCCGCCGCCTTGAGGATGCGGCTGGAGCTGCCCTCGGGCAGCACGATGTGTTTGCGGTCGCTCTTGGCTTTTTCGATGAGGCTGTATTCGAACATCTTGGGTGTGACGCGGGTAGAGCGCTTGGCTTCCAGCCGGGTGCGCAGTTCGTTCACATCCACGTGGGTTTCGAAGGTGCCCAGGGCGGTGGCGATTTTCTTTTGATCGTCGGCTTCAATACGGCCATACAAGTCCATGAGCACGCGGGCGGTCTTGAAGGTGTGCCCCTTGGTGAGCAGCACGGGCATGGGGTTGCCCGACCAGCCCTCGATGAGTTTGCGGATGTTGCGCTGGGGTTCGATGCCGCCGGTGAGCACGATGCCGGACATGTCTGGATATTCCGTGGACTGGCGCGAGGCGTAGCAGGACAGGATGATGTCCGACCGGTCTCCGGGGGTGATGACCAGGCAGTTCTTGGAAATGTAGTCCAGGAAATTGCCCACCTGCATGGCGGCCACCAGGTAGTCATCCACCTGGGCATCCAGCTGTTCGCGGCCGATGAGCACTTCGGCATCCAGCCACTTGGCCACATCCTTGAGGGTGGGTTTGCCCAGGGATGGCTCTTCGGGAATGACATAATGCAGGCACTCGGTGGTGCTGCGGAATTTGCAGGAAAGCTGGGACAGGACGTAGTCCTTGTCCTTGACCTCGGCGCGGTTGATGATGGTGGCCAGGATGTCCAGGCCTTTTTCCTCGAACCCGTCGATGGCCAGCTGGGTGGAGGAGACGATTTCATCCGGCGTTTTGCCCTGGGCGTTGGTTACCAGCAGCACGGGGGCGCCCAGGTTGGCCGCGATTTCCGCGTTGATGTCCACCTCGAAGGCCGGGTCGGAGCCCAGGAAGTCCGTGCCCTCGCAGAGCACAAAATCGAAGCGGCGCTCCAGATTCTTGTACTTGTTGAGGATGGTTTCCACCAGCAGAGCGTGTTCGCCGCGGTTAACGATGTCGCGCGCCTCGGAAAGCGTGAAGGCGAAAGTGTCTTCGTAGCGCTGGTTCAGGTAGAACTGGGAGAGGATGAGGTTGATGTCGTGGTCTTTGCGGTTGCCTTGTCCGCCGCTGATGATGGGGCGGAAGAAGGCCACGCGCTGGACATCCCGCAGCAGCATCTGGGTCAGGCCAAGGGCGATGGCTGATTTGCCTGTGCGCGGTTCCGTGCCGATGATGTAAAGATTCTTGACCATGGGCGCTCCTAGAATACTCCTTGCGTGCTCAGCAGGTTGCGCATCCGCCTTCACAGTCGGCCCCAGGGGAGGGCGGCGCGGGGGGAAATCCGATTCTTCTACCAGCATCTGATTGATGAATCAATCGATACCTGGGGCGAAGCGCCGGATTTTTTGCAATCCCCCCGCAGCCGCACTGGGTATGGTGCGTCTCAGGCGTGAGTCTAGCACATGCGCACATGCGGAAAAAAACACTTTCTGCATGTGGTGCGCCCGGCAATCGTCTGGTGCTGCATGACCATTGCTGATGGGGGCGGCGCACCGGGCGCACCGGGCGCGCAGGGCGCGCCGGTGCGATACGCATGGCCCGAGGCGGCCTCAGGCTATCAGAGGGCGTCCGCGTACAGCTCTACCACGTGGCGAACCTTGCGCGAGGCCCCGGCTTTGGACAGCATGTCCGTGATCTGCATCATGCAGGCAGGGCAGCTGGTGGCCACCGTTTCCGCCTGGGAATCGATGACGTGCTGCGCTTTTTTGCGGCCGATTTCCTGCGAGAGCTCGTAGAACTTCAGGTTGAAGCTCCCGCCGCTGCCGCAGCAGGAGGCGGCGTCGGTCATTTCCACGAACTTCACTCCAGGGGTGGCCTGGAGCAGGGTGCGCGGTTGCGCCGTCACACCCAGGGAGTTCCGCAGGTGGCAAGGGTCATGGTATGTGACGGTCTTGGTGCCCGGGATGTCCGTGGGGCTGACCTTGAGCACATCCACCAGGAATGCGCTCACATCCTTCACCTTTTCCACAATCTTGGCCAGGGCCACCTGGTCCGACTTGTCTTCGTAGTAGGTGGGCCAGATTTTCTTGATGGTGGAAGTGCACGTGGCGCAAGGGGTGATCAGGTAATCGAAGTCGCCCTTGCGGAACAGTTCGATGTTCTTTTTCACCATTTCCTGGAAGGAGGCCACGTCGCCGTTGGAGATGGCCGGGATGCCGCAGCAGGCTTGGCCCTTGGGCATGTACACGCCCACGCCGTGGTGCTTGAGCACTTTGAGCACGGCATGGCCCACGCTGGGGTAGATTTTGTCCACCACGCAGCCGGGGAAGAAGGCCACCCGCAGCTTGGACACGCCGGCCGGGGTATCCAGGCTGGGCACGTCGGCATGCAGGGGTTTGGCGGCCAGGGTCTTGAAGTGCCGGTCGCCAATGATGGGCGCGTTGAACCGCGCGCAGGAGGTGCCCAGGATGTCATCCACCGGTTTGGTGAAGATGCCCTGGAACTTGGAGCCGATGTCCAACAGGGTGTTGAACAGGCCAGGGTTGGTGAGCAGTTTCTGGAAGATCAGCTTTTGAGCCGCGCTCATACCGGTGTAGGCCGCCATGACGGCCCGGGCGCGCAGGAAGATGTCCGTCACCTTCACGCCGCTGGGGCAGTTGGCCTCGCAGGTGCCGCAGAGCAGGCAGCGGTTGAGCTTGTTGTTGACGCCGTCGGGGTCCTTGATCATCTCCTCGGCCAGGCCGGTCAGCAGGGCGATCTTGCCGCGGGTGACGTCGCCCTCACGGCCGCTCTGGGCAAACACCGGGCACTGGGCCTGGCACATGCCGCAGCGCATGCACGTGACGAGCTGGTCTTCCAGCGTCTTGAGCATTTCGACGAGTTTTTTCGGATCCGCCATCACACGCCTCCTTAACCCACAATGAGTTTGCCGGGATTGAGGATGCCCTTGGGATCCAGCACGCTCTTCATGCGCTTGGAGTATTCAATGGCCGCAATGCCGCATTCCTGCTTCATGTACTTGGCCTTGGCCATGCCGATGCCGTGCTCGCCGGAGAGGGTGCCGCCCAGGGCCAGGGCGCGGTCGAAGATTTCGTCGATGGCGGCTTCCACGCGATGCCATTCCTCGGTGTTGCGCTTGTCCGTGAGGATGGTGGGATGGAGGTTGCCGTCGCCGGCGTGGCCGAAGGTGCCGATGGTCAGGTTGTACTTTTTGGCAATGTCGTCCAGGGCGGCCATCATGTCAGGAATCTTGGAGCGCGGCACGGTGGCGTCTTCCAGCACGGTGGTGGGCTTCACCTTGGCCAGGGCGGGCAGGGCGTCGCGGCGGGCCTGCCACACGGCGTTGCGTTCGTTGGCGTCCTTGGCCACGCGCACGGAGGCAGCCTTGTTCTTCTTGCAGATTTCTTCCACCTTCGCGGCGTCCTCTTCCACCATGGCCGGGTGGCCGTCCACTTCGATGAGCAGCAGGGCCTGGGCTTCCGTGGGCAGACCGGCCTTGCGGAAGTTTTCCACGGTGCGGATGGTGAAGTTGTCCATCAGTTCCAGGGTGGCAGGCACGATCTTGGCGGCGATGATGGCAGCCACGGTGCGGCAGGCGTCCATCACGGTGTCGAACACGGCCATCATGGCCTTGGCGGCGGCGGGCGGCGGCACGAGTTTAAGGGTGATGGTGTCATACACGCCCAGGGTGCCTTCGGCGCCCACCATGAGCCCTGTGAAGTTGTAGCCGGTAACGCACTTGACGGTCTTGCCGCCGCTCTTCACCAGCTCGCCGTTCACGTCAAAGAAGGTCATGCCCATGACGTAGTCTTTGGTCACGCCGTACTTCAGGCCGCGCAGGCCGCCAGCGTTTTCCGCCACGTTGCCCCCCAGGGTGGAGACGGTCTGGGAGCCCGGATCCGGCGGGTAAAACAGGCCGCGCTTGGCCACTTCCGCCGCGAATTTGGAGGTGATGACGCCCGGTTCCACCACGGCGTACAGATCTTCCTCGTTGATTTCCAGGATGCGGTTCAGCGCCGTGGTCAGCACCACGATGCCGCCCGTGCTGGGGATGGTGCCCCCGGAAAGATTGGTGCCGGAGCCCCGCACGGTCATGGGGATGGCGTTGTCGTTGCACAGCTTGACGGTCTTGCCGAGCTGCTCAGAGGTGGTGGGACGCACCACCAGGCCGGGCATGGCGTTGGGCAGCACGGCGGCGTCGTACGAGTAGCTGGCGAGGTCGGCCTCGCTGGTCAGCACGTTGTCCTTGCCGACAATGGCTTCAAAGTCCTTGATAAGCGCCTTTGCAGTCATGCGGATAGCTCCACTGAGGATGAAGGGCGGGAGCATGCCGCTCCCGCCCCGTTGCGAGTGAGACGTTGGTTAGAAGATGGTGGGGTACAGCACGAAGCACAGGATCATGCCGATCACGCCCACCACGAGGCCATACAGCGTCATGGGGATGGCGTTGCGGCGGATGAGCAGGCCTTCCACGCCCACCAGGCCCACGGTGGCGCAGGCCGCCACGATGTTGTGGATGCACACCATGTTGCCCATGGCGCCGCCCACGGCCTGCAGGGAGAGGATGATCTGCCGCGGCAGGTTCAGCTGGGTGGCCACACCGTACTGGAACTCGGCGAAGAGCAGGTCAGACACGGTATTGGAGCCGGTGATGAAGGCGCCCAGGGCACCCACGAAGCTGGCGAACATGGGCCAGGCCTGGCCGGTCAGGCCAGCCACGAATTCAGCCATGGCCAGGGGCATGGAGGGGTAGCCGCCGGGGTTCACCTTGGACTGCTTGAAGATTTCCACCAGGGCCACGGCAAAGAACAGGGCGATGGTGGGGTTCTTCATGCGCTTGAAGGAGTCGCTCCAGGCCAGCTTCACCTTTTCCATGGGCATCCGGTGGATGAAGATGGTCATGATGGC
>JAIWOE010000336.1 GCA_020217165.1 Desulfovibrio sp.
AGGCCTCGCACAGCTCCTGCATGGCGCCGGCATAGGGGATGAGGTGGAAGCTCTCCTGCTTGACCACTTCCTCCAGGGGTAATTCCTTGTTCCGGGCCTTGGAGTAATGGTCCAGAATGGTGCCGGTTTTCGGGAAGGATCGGTCCCCCTTGCCCAGGCCGGAAGCGGCCTTGATGTCCCGCATCACGGCCTCGGCGTCGGCGCGGTCCATGAGGGTGCAGCGGTCCGGAAAGCCGGGGGGGGGCATCGTGCGCAGCACGCTGTAGGCAAAGGCGTGGAAGGTGCCGCCCTGCACGCCATGCAGGGCCGTGGGTCCGTGGCCCAGCAGTTGCCCGGCGCGTTGGAGCATCTCCTGTGCGGCCTTGCGGGTAAACGTGAGCAGCAGGATGCGCTGGGGCGGCACGCCCTGCCGGGTCATGTACGCCAGACGGTAGACGATGGTGCGCGTCTTGCCGCTGCCGGCGCCAGCCAGCACCAGCACCGGGCCGTCCACAGTGCGAACGGCCTCCCACTGGGCGGGATTGAGATGGGATTGGTAATCAATCAAGGGGAGTGCAGCCTTTCTTGATGGAGGGATGGCCAGGCCAGGGGCAGGCAACGCCCCACCGACTCCTCAGGATGCCAGCTGCGGGGCATGCGGTCAAGAATTGTGCAGCTCAAACCGGGGGATATAGCCTTCTTAGTATTTTCTTGATCTTTGCTTCGGATTGCTGCAACACTTGATCAACTCCTGAATCAGCCGCAGGTAAAACGCAGCCCGCCGTGGAGTGGGACTGTGGATTGCCAAAGGCTGCAATGGCTTGACATCATGTGGCATGTGCGGTCTCGGCATATGCGGGCATGGTGCGCGCAGGGAAAGGAGGACGACATGGCGGGAATAGGGAACCAGGCCTCCTCGTGGCGGGGTGGCGACGGCTGCGCCTTGCGGTCCAGGGATGCCGGCACCTCCTCCTGCGCCTCCCTTGCAGGCCAGCAGGGACGCCGTGGGGAGGTGTTTTTCCTGGATGCTTTCAGGCGCGTCCCGCCTGCTGTGGACATGTGGCGGCGCTGCCGCGGCAGGCTGGCCGGCTGGGTGGGGATGGCAGTCTGCGCCGTGGCCCTGGCCCTGGCCGCAGCCTGGCTGCTTCTGAGTCGCCCGTGGGACCAGTCCCTGGCCCGGTTGCTGGAAACCGGCGTCATCCGCATTGGCTATGCCAACGAAGCTCCCTATGCGTTCCTGCGCCCCGATGGCGAGGTGAGCGGCCACACGCCGGAGCTGGCCCGCCGGGTGGTGGAGCGCCTGGGCATCCGGCATGTGGAATGGCGGGTGACGGAGTTCAGCGCACTCATTGGTGAACTGGAGGACGGCCACATCGACGTCATTGCCGCGGGCATGTTCATTACCCCGGAACGCGCCCAGCGGGTGCAGTTTTCGGAACCCATCTTCCATGTGGGCCAGGCGTTGCTGGTGGCCAAAGGCAATCCCAAAGGGCTGCATTCCTACGCCGATGCCCTCGGACGGCCGGAGGTGCGGCTTGCCGCTCTGACCGGCGCGGTGGAAGCGACATTGTTAGAACAGCTGGGCCTGCCGGCATCGCAGCGGGTGCTCATGCCGGATGTCGCCACCGGTCGCGCCGCCGTGGAGGCCGGTCTCGTGGATGGGTTGGCCCTCACCACGCCCTCCATCGATTGGATGGTCCGTCAGGACCGTTCTGGCAAGACCGAACGGGCCACCCCCTTTTCCCAGACCTTGCCCAGGGAGCTGGGCTGCCACGGCTATGGCGCCTTTGCCTTTCGCAAGGAAGATCGCGCCCTGTTGGACGCCTGGAACACGCATCAGGCCGAGCTGCTGCAGGACCGGGAGTTTCAGGTGCTCATACAAGAATTCGGTTTTACCCGGAACGAGTTGCCCGGATTGGCAAAGACCAGGGAGATTCTGGCGCAATGACCACGGCTGCTGGGCCTTCAAAGTCCTCGGCACGAGGGGTATCCTTGGGTATGAAAGCTTGCCTTGTCTGGCTGCATGACCGGCTCCTGCACCACCGGCTGGAAATCTGGGGCACGGTGGTGCTTAGCGTGCTGGTGTGCGTGTCCATCGCCTGGCTGCACGTGCTGCACCTGAATTCCCTGGCCCGGGCCACCCAGGGCATGCAGTCCATGCGGCTGGCCCGGGTGGAGCTGGCCCGCGGCATGCTGGCCGTGGCCCTGGCGGACGGCGCGGGTTCGGCGTTTCAATTGGAACAAGGCCTGGCCCAGCTGCGGCAGGCCAGCCAGGCCCTGGAGAAGGCGACCCTCGGCGCGCCGGATGCCAACGCATCCGCGGCCCTGCGCGAGAGCCTGGACCACCTGCAGGGCCGTCTGGCAGGGTGGCAGGACCCTTCCGTCCCGCGGGAGGAGAAGGCCATCGCCCTGAACATCGCCTACCATGCCCTGGACCGCCAGGCCGAAGCCCTGGACCTGCAGGTGCGCCAAGACATCGCTGCCCTGGCCCGCACGCTGAACAGGGAGTTTCGAACGGCCCTGGGAATTTCCGGGGGCTTGCTGGTGGGGGTGGTGGGTCTGGCTATCATGGCCGGCCACGCCCGTCGGCACTCGGATTCTGTCCGGCGTGACATGGCCCGGCGGCACGAAATCACCCTGCGCAGCATCGGGGATGGCGTCATCGTGACCGACGTCAACGGCCTCGTGGAGCTGCTCAACCCGCAGGCAGAACTGCTCACGGGGTGGACCGACGGCGAAGCCAAGGGCAG
>JAIWOE010000060.1 GCA_020217165.1 Desulfovibrio sp.
GGACGTCCACGGCGTGGGCCGGTGACAGGCACGTCCCCGCCCGCACCAGCAGCAGGTGCACGCCTGCCAGGAACCAATCCCCGGGGATGGCGGCCACCTTTGCCGCCAGGCCCGGGTGGCCGGTCTGCCCCAGGGCCCGGGCCGTGCCTGCGGCCATGCGAGCCAGATAGGCGGATTGATACACGCCGCCCACGCAGACCACCCCGCGGGCCAGGGCCAGGGCGGCATAGCTGGTGAACAGGGAGGGCAGGAGCCGACGCGAGGCCAGGCCTTCCAGCACTGCCGCGGGCTCCCAGGGCCAGGTGCAAGCATAGCCGCTGCGAGAGCTGCCCGACAGCCGCCATCCCGAGGCCGTCCGCTCCAGGCGCAGGGGCGTCTGGCGGCCCTTGTGGTCCGCGGCCCAGAAAAAACAGGTGCCTGCGCCGGCCAGGTCGTCATGGCCGGGCCTGTCCAGGCCGCAGCACTGTTCCAGCCGGTGCATGGTCCAGCACCCGGGGCAGCCGTCCAGGGCCGCCAGCAGGCGGGTGCGAATGGCCTCGTCCCACAACAATCCCCACATCAGAGATGATGGCTGCAGCAGGTCCCCTTGCAGCAGGCGGGCGGTCACGGTCTCCAGTTCCAGAAATTCCAGGGGCGGAGCCAGGCCGTCCACAAAGAGCCTGGACCACAGCAGACGGTTCCAGCGGGCTGCCTGGTCTGCGAAGCGATTGTCCGGCCTCACGCCGATATCACTGCGTAAATCTTCCAAAAAGTCCAGGGCGGCCTGGCGCTGTGCCGGCAAGAGGCGGACGTCCTCCCGCACGGCCCTGCAGGATCGCTGCAGGTCTTCCCGGGTGACGGGCGGGGCGGCGGCGGCCATGGTCTGCCGCAGTCGGGCCGGGGCCAGGGGGATTTTGATGGTGCGCGTTTCGCCGGCATGGGGGGAGAAGTCCGAACACAACAGCCCGGCCGGAAAGGTGACGTTGTTCAAGGATGGCAACCCGGTGGCCAGCACCGGCACGGGGCTGGGTCCTGGGGCCGAGGTGTCCAGCAACCCGGGCAAGGCAAAGGCCAGGGTGGATTGCCAGGACTGGGCCAGGGTGTCCAGCCCGTGATGATTGGCCGTGAGCACCACGGGGGTCCGTTCCAGGCAGGCCGGCAGGTCATGCCGGGATTGCACGGGCGATGGCAGGGATGTCCCCAGCATCCGGACATGATCCGTCAGCAAACGGGCACCGGCGGCCTCCAGCAAGGCGGCCAGGGCAGGCAGGCGCTGCAGGACGTCCCGGGCCAGGGTCTCGGGGCAGGGGCTCACGTGCGCTGCCCCAGGCGTCTGGTCAGCATCCAGAAGAGCAGGGTGGCCGCCAGCACCCCCAGCCCCACGGCAGCCACGCCATCCCCCAGGCCCAGCACGGCCACGGCCGCGCCCAGGCACAGGGGCCCCAGCACCTGACCCAGGCGTTCCACGGCGCTGGTGATGCTCAGGGCGGAGGCTTCGCCCAGGGCCTTGGTTTCGGCCAGGTCCAGGGCAAAGGCGCTTTGGGCGGCAAAGGCAATGCTGGCGGAAAGCCCCAGCAGGGCCGTGGCGGCCGCGGCCGCGGCCAGGCCATCCAACACGGCGTAGGCCCCCAGCCCCATGGCGGCCAGCAGGCCGGCAATGGTGATCCAGACGTGGCGACGGGAGGAGTGGTCGATGATCCTGGCCAGGGGCGGCGCCAGATAGATCAGGCAGACGCTGTAGAGCATGAGCACGCGGCCCACGTCGGACTGGCTGGCGCCGCCGCGGATCAGGGCCAGGGGCAGCAGATAATTCAGGTACCCGATAAGTCCCAGGGCCCCGGGCAGGATGGCGCAGCAGGCCAGGGCCAGCACGGCCCGGCTGCGCAGGAACCGCGGCAGGGCGCCAGGGGTTCTCACCGGGCGGGACGCCGCTGCTGCGGGGGGCTGGTGGGAGGCGACGCCCTGACCCTCCCTGAACAGCAGGGGCAGGGCCAGGGCCAGGGCCAGCAACAGGCCCGCAGCCACCAGGAAAATGGGCGCGTACCCCACGCGCTCGGCCAGCATGGCCCCGGCCGCACCGCCGCACAGGCTGCCGGCGTAGACCCCGGCAAACAGTTGGGCCATGCCGCGTCCGCGCTCGTCCACCCGGGTGTTGGCCACCACGAATCCCTGGGTGGCCATGATGCCCAGGCCATAGCCCAGGCCGGTGATGCCTCGGGCAGCGATGAAGGTCAGGGCATCCGGGGCCATGGCCGAAAGCAGGGATCCCACTGCGGCGCCGGCCAGGCCCAGCATGCACGGCAGCCGCCAGCCCACCCTGTCTATCCACGCCCCAGAAGCCAGCACCGTCAGGCCGGCGCAGGCCATTTCCGCAGAAATGGGCAGGCCCAGCACCACATCCTTGGCCAGGCCGAACAGGGGCGTGTACAGCGCCTCCATCTGCAGGGGGATGAAGGACAGGCTGGTGTCCAAGGCAAAGAGGAAGATGAAGGCCACAGGACGGATAGCGCCGTAGCCCGCGGACGGTGCCGGCAGGGACGAGGCTGCGTCCGTGGCGGTGTGGGCCAGGC
Organism: Desulfovibrio sp.; assembly: GCA_020217165.1. Taxonomy (GTDB): domain Bacteria; phylum Desulfobacterota; class Desulfovibrionia; order Desulfovibrionales; family Desulfovibrionaceae; genus Megalodesulfovibrio. The sequence goes on from JAIWOE010000060.1 coordinate 2,550, forward strand.
GTGGGCCATGGCCGCCATTGCGCAGCACCAGCAGGATGGTTTCCACCAGGAAGAGCAGGGCGATGATGCCCACGGTGGCGGCGTCCAGCACGATATCCCGGGTGGTTTCGGCCAGATTGGCGCGGGAGAGGGTGGCCCGCACCAGCCCGGCGAGCTGCGGCTGGCCATCCGTGGTGCGCTGCAGGGGCGTCTCGAACTGCAGGGAGGGGTCGCCATCCCTTGTGGTTGTCAGGGGGACGGTGGTGTTGCCCGTGGACGTGGCGGCATAGCGGACTTCCCCGCCCGTATCCAGCACGGCCAGGGATTCGATCTCCGCATCTCCGGCAATGAGTGCCCCCAGCCGGCGGTCCAGCCCGTGCATGCGTTCCAGGGACAGGCCCTTGTCCAACAGGCGGTTGATGTCCATGGCAGCCGCACCGGCCAGGGCCAGGGATTTGTCCTGCAGCATCTGGCGGTGCAGCTGTCGGAAGTCATGGATGGTCAGCAGGGAGTAGCCCAGCAACGCCAGACCGGTGACCAGGCAGCCGGCCAGCATGATGCGCCGGTTGGGGTCTCTCCCTTCAAAAACACTTCCTGGTGCGCTGGCCCGGGCGGCCAGGGGCAGCGCCACGGCCAGCAGCACCCCTGCTCCCAGCAGGCATGCGAGCATGTGCACCAGGGCGCTGCGCAGGCCGGCATGGATACGTTCCGCGAACACGGTTTCCGGGATGCCCAGCACCAGATTGCCGGCCCGGCCGCCTTCAGGGGTGCGCACGGGAAAGACAAGCTGCCGCATGCCGGCATGGGAGACGGCCGTGACATTGTGATTTCCCGCCATGGCATCGGGCGAATCGGGACCGCTTTTCCAGTCGGGACCCAGCAGCGCGGTCAGGGGGCGGCCCACCAGGGCGGGGTCCAGGCTCTGGACAATGTTGCCGTCCGCGTCGGCAATGACCAGGTTTGCCAGGCCGGGCAGGCTCTGGCGGGCGGTCTGGACGCGTTCCTCCATGCCCACCAGGCTCACGCCGGCCTGCAAGGGCTTGCCAAAACGCACCGCCGCCTCCAGGGCCTGCCGCAGGGCCGCGCCGGCAGCGTCTGCCTGGGAACGCACGGCCCTGGTTTGCAGGGATTCCAGGCGCGAAAGGGACAAGCCCGCGGCAAAGGCCATGGCCAGGGCCAGCAACACCAGCAGCAGGGCAGCCAGCCGGCGCAGGGGTGCGGGGTGTGGCGTGTGCGAGAAAAGCGGCTTGCTCATGGACTTGCCTTGTCGTATTCAGGAGTGGGTCATTCTTTGGAACGCACAGGCCCGGACTGCGCCGCACCGTGAGGAGCCATCGCGCCAATCGTTTCCACTTGTTCCAGCAGCATACGAAAATAGTTTCATGTCCGCCAGCATCGAGCGCACCGCTTCCCTCGACAGCATCGAGGAATTCAAGGCCTTTCTCAAAAGCGAGGCCGTGGCTGGCGGCGTGCCTGAGCTGGAAATGGGCCGGGTGACCCTGGCCCTGGAAGAGGTGCTCACGAGTATTGTCTACCATGCCTACCCTAAGGCCGATGGCCGCATCAACCCTCGTCACACCATTCAGCTGGCCTGCAAGGCCAAGGACGGCCAGCTGCTGATGCGCATTGTGGACAAGGGCAAGCCCTTCAATGCCCTGGCGGATGCCGGCAGCGGGCTGGACCTGCTGGGCGGGGGCGGCGGCATGGGGATCTACCTGGTGCGCAAGATCATGGACAAGGTGCAGTACGAGCGCATCGGGGACTTTAATGTCCTGCGGTTGCTGTATACGAGCAAGGCGGCCCGGTAGGCTTTTTTCGGGGTGTCGTCCCGGAATCCGCACCGGCGGCCGCCTTGTGCTGCGTGGTGCCCCGGCAGGGGCTATCTGGAATGCCCCACGTCCCCGGCGTCAGGCGGATTCTTTTCTGAGGCCTGCGCGTGGCCGGCCCTGTCGGCCCTGTCGGTCATTTCGATCATGGACGATCGGCTGGCCAGGGGCAACGCCCGGGCGTCCAGGCCGTAGTCACCAGGATCCAGCCCAACTTCCGCGGAGATCGCCTCCAGATGCTCCGGACAATAAAAGCGGTTGGCCGAGTGCCGGCCACACAGCCGGCAGGGCCAGGTGCGCTGTGGCGGCGGCAGGTCGTCTATTTCTGGAGATTCCAGGGCCGCCTCCCCCAGAAACCGGCAGGCTGGGCACAAGGTGCCAGCCCCGGGCAGCCGGGGCAGCCGGTGCGGCATGACGTAAAAGGTGGCCCCGCAACGACGGCACCTGCGCGAAACCGGCAGGGAACTCATGCCCCTGCCTCCCCCGTTGCCGGCGCATGGCTTCCCTGAGTCAGGGCTGTTTTCCGCATGGCATCGGCTGTGTCTGCGTGCGAGTCCGCGCGTGCATGATCCCGCGCTTCCTGTTCCTCCATGGCCTGCTCCAAGGGCAACCACCGATCTCCCACGCGGTGCAGCAGAACGCCGGTAACGTCGTCTCGTGTCAGGGTGGACATGCGAGGCATGGCTCTCTCCTTGATGACGGTTGCGCGCGCCAGGTGGCGAACGTACTGTGGGAGAGTGTATCTATTTAGAGAAGATTGTCAAGGCTTGCGTCTCTTTTTTGATAAAGACACAGATGTTGGGATTATCCCGTGAAATCACAGATGGTTGCCGCTTCCTCCGGGGGCGGCGCAGCAGCCAGCAGGGTGGCGATGTCGTCCACCCGCCGGCCCATGAGGCCGGTGACATAGGCGGCGCCCTCGGCGCGAACGGGTCGGCCGCCCTCGCCATGGCAGCCGAAGGAGTCCTCAAGAAATTGCAATGCCGCAGCCACGGCATAGAGTTCCGCAATGGGGTCCTGCTGCATCTGAAATCCCCCTCCGCAGGGATGATGAGTAAATCGCGTTGCCAGGGCAGCCCCCAACGCGGCCCGGCTGGGGTGGCTGCTTTATTAATTTATCAATATAGAATCTAATTTGTCAATTCGGAGAGCGGAAGGTGTCGGCCCGGGACACGGCTCGCTGCGGCGGAAAGGCTGGCGATTGTCCCACTGCGAACCTGCCATCAACACACAGCAAGATGGCCGGCAAGCGGGTCATTGGGTCGCAGGATGCGGGGGAAGGAGGGGCAGCACCGGCCAGTCGCCGGGTGCGGGCGCGTTACTTGCGCGTCATGTCGCTCCAGGCCCAGACCACGCGCCCCACCAGGGCGCGGGAGATTTCTCCCTGGTATTCCGCCTGGAAGTCATAGGTGCGGGGGGGGTGCTCCACGGCGTTGTCGGAGTAGAACACCACGCGCAGGGTCCGATGCTGGTGCTCGAAGATGACGCGCTTGACGGCTAGGCCGCAGTCCGGAGGCGGGTCCTGGACCAGATAGATATTGCCCGGGGGGTGTGGCTCGCGGTGGATGTCGTTGCGATCCACCAACAGGATGTCCCCGGGGTGGATGGTGGGAGCCATGGAGGTTTGCGCCTTGCCCACCCGCACGGCCACCAGGTTAGATTTGCCGCGGATGGCCTCCTGCCAGCGCCAGACGATGACCCAGTCCCGCACCACGTGTTCGGGGATCAGCCCCGCGCCTGCGGCCACGGCCTGCTCCACCAGGGGCACGGCCAGGTAGTCCTCGCTGGGAGGGGTGACGCGGGCGCCCTGGGGCAGGCCGTCGTACTCCTTGATGCTGACGATGGTGGGCGGCTCAAAGCGCAATTCCCGCGTGGTTTCCACCCGCTCCTCGGGAAAGGTGATGTTCGCCCCCAGGGCCTCCAACCAGCCCAGAAAGTCCTGGGCGTTGGTGTTCTTCTGACTATTCAGGACTTTGTACACCGTGGCCCGGGGGGCGCCCAGCTTGAGGGCCAGGGCCCCGGGGCCGCCCAGCTGGCGGGCGTGGTGGGTCAGCCAATCCAAGGCGCGTTGGTACAGGGTGGACATGCCGTTGCCATAGCACACAACACTGCCGCTGGCGAGTCTATTTTTGGATTGGTGTTTGACATGGGATCTCTTATTAGATACATTTGCGGCAGGAGGAACACACATGGCCAGACTTGTGCTTGCCGGGCTGGAGACCATGGCTCAGGAGCTGGGGTGCTCCAAAAAGACGCTGTACCGCTGGATCCGGGAGCGGGGATTTCCGGCCTTCAAGATGGACGGCGCCTGGCGCGCCCTGCCCCGGGAGGTGGAAACCTGGCTTATGGAGCAACGGGCCCTGCAGGAGGGCCGGGGAGATGGTCCGGGGGCAACGGGCGGATGATTGCCTGGCAGGATATTCTGGCGCAGTTCGCAGTGCCAGGCCACTGCAGGGCACACCTGCATGGCTTTACAAGGCGGTTGCCGCGGGTGTCACTTTCACCTGCCCGCCATGGGAAAGATCATGACCTGATTCGTATGAATCTGCGGTGCAATGGTGATTGGCATGCTTATGGCAGCCGGGGGAGGCACCTTCGGGGGCCGGGAAATACAGGGCGGATCGCTGTTGCAGGGACCGCCGCCGTCGTGCAGCCGCCAGGCGGATTCTCAACATGTGTGGCTCCGTGATGGTAAAGTTGCAGGAGTAACTCACGCATACCACACGAAACACCGTTGCGTCCAGCACACAGCACAACCGGCGCGAAGATGTCGCGGGAATGCCATGCTGCGCCGCTCTCTCAGGTGTCAACACCACGGGGGAGGAGGGGAGACACAGGCCAGGAAAAGCCTATTTATGCATGGGCGTTTGGCCGTGGCAGCAGGCGCCGCACACGCCCTCCAGACGCAATTCCATGTCTTCAATGCGGCGGTCGCCGTCGAAGTGGCAGGCGGCAATGGTCTCGCGCATGCCGGGGTCGTCCAGGCACTCCATTTCTCCGCACCGGCGGCAGTAGAAGTGCACGTGGGGCGCCTCATGGGAGCCGTGGCGCAGGCAGTAGCGGGCGGCATTGTCCTTCTCACCGGCATGCACCTTGGTGATGAGGCCGCGCTCGGCAAACATGTCCAGGTTTCGGTAGAGGGTCACCTTGTTGATGGGCTGGCGCTGGCGCACGTCGTCCAGCAGTTCGCGGGCGCTCAGGGGACGGTGGGCCAGGGCCAGGGCCTGCAACAGCTCGATGCGCAGGGGGGTGGGCTCCAGGCCGGCATGGTGCAGGACGGACAGGGGATCGTTCATGGTCGGAACAGGGCGGCCCGCAGCCAGCCCAGGGTTTGCACGATGAAGAACGTCAGGGCGGCCAGGGCGATGATGGCCGCTCCGGCGGTGACGTCCAGGACATACGACGCCCAGAGGCCGGCCAGGCTGAAGAGCATGGCGTAGACCGAGGCGCGGACCATCATCCCCGCCAGGGACATGGCCCCATATTCTGCCAGACGGGAGGGGATGGTCAAGAGGGCAATGACCAGAATCAACCCAACCACCTGAATAATCATGACAACAGAAACGCCCAGCAAGGACAGCAGCAGGTAATGCAGCCGGTCCACGGGCACGCCGGCGGTGCGGGCGTATTCCCTGTCGAAGGAAAGACACAGAAAATCCTGATAGTTGTATGCCACCACGGCCAGCAGCAGCACATCCAGGGCAGCCATGGCCAGTACATCTTCTCCTGGCACGGCCATGATGGAGCCGAAGAGGTAGCTCATGAGGTCCACGTTGTAGCCGGGGGAGAGGTCCAGCAGCAGAATGCCCAGGGCCATGCCCGCGGCCCAGAGCACGCCCACCACGGTGTCCGAGCGGTCCGTGCGCCGCAGGGTGAGCTTGCCCATGAGCAGGGAGGCTCCCAGGGTGAAGCCCACGGTGGTGGGGATGACCGGCATTCCCAGAAAGAAGGACAATCCCACGCCACCGTAGGCCGCATGGGCAATGCCGCCGGCAAGGAAGACCAGGCGGTTCACCACCACCAGGGAGCCCATGAGGCCACAGGCCAGGCTGGCCAGCACGGCGGCGGCCAGGGCATGCTGCATGAAATCGTAGGAAAGGGCGTCGATCATGAAGACACGTCCTGCAGCAGGGGAGTGGAAGCCGGGGCCGTTCTGGCAGTGAGTTGTGGCCCCTGGAGCATGCGGGCGACGCTGGTGAGGTAGCCGTCCACGGGGCAATCGGGGTCATGGGTGCCGTAGAGCAGGGCGAGCATTTCCGGGGTCAGGGGGGTGTGGCTGCCGTCGGTCTGGGCCTGCAGGAGGCGGCGGTTCACGGCGGCCACGCGGGTGACCTTGGCGCTGGCGGCAATCAGGTCGTGGCTCACCACCAGCACGGTGGCGTCACCGGTCAGGCTGCCCAGGAGTTCAAAGAGGCAGTGCTTGCCGCGGGGGTCGATATTGGCCGTGGGTTCGTCGAACACCAGCAACCTGGGCCGGGGGGCCAGGGCCCGCGCCACCAGGGCGCGCTGCTGCTGCCCTCCGGAGAGTTCGTCAAAGCGGGCGCGCAGGCAGTCCGTCAAGCCCACGCGTTGCAGGGCCTCCAAGGCCCGGGCCTTGCGCTCGGCCCTGGGCAGGCTGCGCGCGCGCAGGCCCAGCTGCACCACCTGCTCCACGGTGATGGGCAGGCCTTTGTGCACCATGGTTTGCTGCGGTACATAGCCGATTTCCCCCGGCCCCAGGGGAGGCGTTTTGCCCAGGATTCTCACCAGTCCCTGCCTGGGGGTCAGCAGGCCCAGGAGGCATTTGACCAGGGTGGTCTTGCCACCGCCGTTGGGGCCGAGGATGACCACGAATTCCCCGCGCTCCACGGTCAGGGAGACGTCGTCCAGAATCGTATCGCCGTTGTAGGCAAAGGAGACGTGTTCCAGTTGGATGGCGGGTTCGGACATGGTCGGGGGGTTCCGGTGGCTAATGAAGGGCAGTCTTGAAGGCGTTGGCCACGGCGCGCATGTTGGCCAGCCAGTCCTGCGCCAGAGGATCAGCGGGCACCACCTGGGCGCCGATGTCCCGGGCGATGGTCTGGGCGGCCTTCATGGAGAATTGCGGCTGCACAAAAATAAGCTGCACCTTGGCATGTTTGGCTTCATCGATGATGTTCTTGAGCTCCCTGGCGCTGGGCTCCTTGCCGTCGAGCTCGATGGACACCTGCGTGAGGCCGTAATCCCGGGCAAAGTAGCCCCAGGCGGGATGGTAGACCATGAACCGGCCGCCCTTGCCGGCAAACAACTGCGTCAACTCATCATCCAGGGCCTGCACGTCCTTGAGAAAAGCGTCCAGGTTGGCCTGGTAGGTGGCGGCGTTGGCGGGGTCCTTGCGGGCCAGTGCCGCGGCCATGGTTTTGGCCATCTGCATCACCAGCCGGGGGGAGGTCCAAAGGTGCGGATCAAGTTCCCCGGATTCATGATGGTGCCCGGCATGGGGCGCCTGGGCAGGGTGCTCATGCCCGTGCTCATGTTCACTTTTGGGCGCATGCTCCTGTGCATGGTCGTGATCATGCCCGCAGCCGTGTTCAGGCAATGCAATCTTTTCCAGTCCTTCGTCAAGGTGAACAATTTCCAGACTGGGAGTGGCGCCGGCAATCTTGGGCAGCCAGCGCGCCTCCCAAGGCATGCCGATGGCGAAATACAGGCTGGATTCCGCCAGCCGCTGCATCTGCCGGGGAGTGGGTTCATAATTGTGCGGATCCTTGCCCGGGGCCACCAGGGCCTCCACTTCCACCAATGGGCCGGCAATGCGCTCCACAAACTGAATCTGCGGGGCCACGGTCACGCCCACGCGCATGGCCGCCTGACCAGCCACGGGCAGAGCCAGCAGCACCAGACAATACATGGCTGCAACAACTCGACGCATGATGTACTCCTTGATGAAATGCAACTCGGTTGCATGGCTATGCAACAAAGCCGTACGTCGCGCAAGGGGGCAACAGGCTACAGCTTGCTTTTGAGCACCAGGTCGGTGATGGGGCCGCGGGAGCGGTCACCTTTCAGGACGATGTGCGCATAATTGCCGAAGCCCTTGAACTTGCGCACCAGCCAGTTCAGACCGTTGTTGGACTCGGAGAGGTAGGGGTTGTCCACCTGGCTGGTGTCTCCCAGGCAAAAGCACTTCACGCCCTCGCCCATGCGGGTGAGCAGGGCGCGCACCTCGGCACGGGAGAGGTTCTGGGTTTCATCAATGATGACAATGGCATTTTCGATGTTCATGCCGCGGATGAAGTTCAGGGGCAGAATTTCGAACTTCTTGGTGTTGTAGCGCAGCACTTCCTCGGCGGGGTTGATGAACAGCTTGTTGGCCGGCCGCAAGGCATGCAGCTTAAGCACCAGGTCGTGGATGTATTTGACGTAGGGCTCCATCTTTTCCTTGATGTCCCCCGGCAGGTAGCCCAGCTTGGCCCCCAGCTCGATGGTGGGCTTGACCACGTACACCTTCTCGAAGGCCCGCTTTTCCAGCACCAGAAACAGGGCCGAGGCCAGGGCCAGGAAGGTCTTGCCATAGCCGGCCTCGCTCTGCACGCTCACCAGGTCAATGCCGGGATGTTGCATGAGCATGAGGGCCAGGTTCTGGTACACCGTGCGCGGCCGGACGTTCCAGACGCAACAGGTGTAGTTGATCAATTCCTCGCCCAGGGGGCCATGGAACACGGGCTTGCCCTCGCGCCAGGTGAAACTGTTGGCCAGGGGCGGGGTCTCGGGCGGGGCGTCGGCGGGGCAAAAGCCGGTATACAGCTGGGATTCGGACTCAAAGGGTTTGGAGTCCTTGAATTCTTCGCTCTTGATGTTGGCCAGGGAGGCCTGCAGGCGCAGGATGCGGTCGTTGGTGACGAGGATGGGGTCGTCGATTTCGCGGGAATCCTGAATTTCCTTCAGGATGTAGTTGTCCACAATCTCCTGGGTAAAGGGGGAGATGGAGGAATCGTTGCGGATGAAGGTGATGGAGTCCTTGTTCTCCAGCAGCACATCCACCACCTTGGCCACGATGTGCCGCAGGCGGTTGTTGGTCTTGAGCTGATTGAGTTCGATGAGAACGTGGTAGGGGATGTAGATGTTGTTGTCGTCACCGTTGCGCAGGCTCAGGATGGACAGGGGGTTTTCAATGAGGACGTTGGTATCGAGGATGTAGTTCTTTCGCTTGCCATTCATGGGGACACGCCTGGGGGCTGAAGGTTCGCCGGCGGCCAGGGCCATGAGGCAGCTGGACCGGCCGGGACATGCGAAGGACTTCCGGAGAGGGGGCGGGCGCAGCGCATGCAATGGCGTCGGCACCCTGAAATGCGTGGATGCAGGCCAGGGCGCGCTACCAGCGTTTTTCAAAGCGATTGCGCAGGTAAATGGCCAGGGCATTCATGGAAAGCAGCACCACCAGCAGCACCAGAATGCCGGCGGCGGTGCGTTCGCCAAAGGCCCGCTGGGAGTCCGAAGCCCAGGTGTAGATCTGGGCCGGCAGCACCGTGGAGGCCTCCAGCACGGAGCTTGGTGCCTCCGGAATGTAGGCCATCATGCCCACGATGAGCAATGGGGCCGTTTCCCCAATGGCATGGGCCAGGCCGATGATGGTGCCCGTGAGAATGCCCGGCATGGCCAGGGGCAGCACCAGGTTCCACATCACCTGCCAGGGCGTGGCCCCCAGGGCCAGGGCGCCGTGGCGCAGGGTTTCCGGCACGGCGCGGATGGCGGCGCGGGTGGAGATGATGATCACCGGCAGGGTCATAAGGGCCAGGGTAATACCCCCCACCAGGGAGGACGAGCGCAGGATACCCAACAAGTTGATAAAGATGGCCAGGCCCAGCAGCCCGTAAATAATGGAAGGGATGGCCGCCAGGTTGTTGATATTCACTTCGATGAGCTGGGTCAGGCGATTGTCCGGCGCGAATTCCTCCAGATAAATGGCCGAAGCCACCCCCACGGGGAAGGACAGCAGCAGGGTGATGACCAGCACGTACACCGTGCCCACCACCGCAGCCTCAATGCCCGCGGCTTCGGGAATTTTGGAATCGCCCTTGGTGAAGAAGTCCCAGTTGGGGGCCAGCCGAGTGTGGCCCGTGGCAGCCAGCTCCTGCACCAGGCGCACTTGTTCGGCATCCAGGCGGTGGGCCTTGCCCTTGAGCAGCTGGTCCACATCCGCTGCGGCCAGCACCCATTCCTGGGCGGTGGTGCCCAGCAGTTCGGGATGCTCCTGCATGCGCAGGGGAAGTTGCCGCAGGAACTCATGGCTCACGAAGAATTCGTATTCCTCGGGCACGGCGTAGTTGGGCATTTCCAGCACGTCTTCGGTGTAGGAAATCTCCACGAGCAATTGCCCCTGCCGGAAGGCCGGCAAGGCCATGCCGCCGATGGTGAACAGGAAATACACCAGAAATCCCGCCGCCAGCGCAATGGCAATGCGGGTGCACCACTGGAAGTATTTCTCGAATGCCAAGCGACGTCGCGTGGCGGCCTTGAGGCTTTGATCGGTCTGAAACACGGACATGCGTGCAGTTCTCCGGATCCGGCTATTCGTAGTGCTGCTTGAAGCGCCGCACCACGTACAGGGAGATGATGTTCATGACCAGGGTGATGATCAGCAGCACAAAGCCCAGGGCAAAGGCAGAAAGCGTCAGCGGGCTGTTGAACTCCTGATCCCCGATGAGGGCGTCCACGATGCGCACCGTCACCGTGGTCATGGATTCCAAAGGATTGGCCGTCAGATTGGGATGCAACCCCGCCGCCATGACCACGATCATCGTCTCCCCCACGGCCCGGGACACGGCCAGCAGAAACGCCGAGACAATGCCCGGCATGGCCGCCGGCAGCACCACCCGCAGGATGGTCTCGCTCTGGGTGGCCCCCACGGCCATGGAGCCCTCCCGCAGGCTCTGGGGCACGGCGTTGATGACGTCATCGGACAGGGAGGACACAAAGGGGATGATCATCACCCCCATCACCAGACCCGGAGCCAGGGCATTGTTGTATACCGCTGAAAATCCAAGACTTTCCGCCGCCTGCACCACCAGCGGCCCTACGGTGACGGCGGCGAAGTATCCGTACACCACCGTGGGAATGCCAGCCAGAATCTCCAGGGTGGGCTTGGACACCTTGCGCGCAAAAGACGAGGCATACTCGGACATGAAAATCGCCGCCAGCAACCCCACGGGCATGGCCACCAGCATGGCGATGGCCGTGATCATGAAGGTGCCGGCAAACAGAGGCAGGGAGCCGAATTTGGCCTCGGAAACGCCGGCATCCTCGCGCCCGGCGCCCTGCAGAAAGGCGGTATCCGGGTCCCAGGTGGTGCCGGTCAGGAACTCCCAGACCGAGACAAACTTGAAGAACTGGATGGTCTCGAAAACGATGGACAGCACAATGCCGATGGTGGTGAGCACGGAAATGCAGGAACACACCAGGAGCACGCGCATGATGGTTTTTTCCACGGCGTGGATGGCCCGGAATTCCGGGGTGATGCGGGAGATGGCATACAGCAGCCCCAGCACCGCCACCACGGCCATGCCCGCCGCCGTGGCCCAGGCCGGGACATCATAGAGCCGGAATCCCCCCAGCACCTTGGCCAGGCCGTATACCCCCAGGGCGGGCATGCCCACCCAGACCACGGCGTACCAGCCGTAATAGCCGGGAGCGCAATGAAAGTATCGGCCGGAGGCCACCGGCCGGGCCCGGCGCACGCCCAGCACGTAGGCGATCAACAGCAGGGGAACAAGGCCCAGCAGGGCGGACTGCAACAGGGTGGAACTGTCCAACACGGTGCCTCGGTGGGTTCTGGCCCCTGGTCGGGTCGGCCGGATCTGTCAGAACTGGTCCTGAGCCGGCCAGGGGCTGGGTCGGTGCGGGGGCAATGGCCTCGGCCGCGAGAAGCCGCATGCCGCTGGCTTACTTCACGTCGGCCGGGTCCAGGCGCTTCAGGGTCGTCACGTTGCGGCGGGCCTGTTCAAGCTGGTCCTTGGGCAGGGGGATGAGGCCGATGCGTCTGAGCAGGCCGCGGCTGCCGATCATCTTTTCGCTCATGAACAGGTCCACATACTCTTTCAGGCCGGGAACTTTGCCGATGTGATCGGCCTTGATGTAGAAAAACAGGGACCGGGAGATGGGATACTCCCCGGAAGAGACGGTCTTGGGCTCGGGCTTCACGCCGTTGACCACCGCCCCCTTGAGGCGGTCCTTGTTTTCCTCCAGGAAGGAATACCCAAAGATGCCAAAGGCGTTTTTGTCCTGCACCAGCTTCTGCACGATGAGGTTGTCGTTTTCGCCCGATGGCACGTAGGCCTGGTCCTGGCGGATGGCGGAGTAATCCTTGGCGTCCTTGCCCAGCACCTGCTCGTATTCCGGGAAGCTCTTGACGGCCTTGTGCATCACCAGTTCCACAAAGGCATCCCGCGTGCCAGAGGTGGCGGGGGGGCCGTAAATCAGGATGATGCGGTCCGGCAAGGTGGGGTCGATCTCTTTCCAGTTCTTGAACGGGTTGGGGACCAGGGTTCCCTTGGAGGGGACTTTTTCCGCCACAGCCAGAAACAGCTGCTCCAGGGAGACCTTGAAGTCCGGATTCTTGCCGTTCTGGGCGATGGCGATGCCGTCAAACCCGATGCGGGCTTCCACCACGCTGGTCATGCCGTTGGCGTAGCAGGTTTCCAGCTCGCTTTTCTTGATGCGGCGGGAGGAGTTGGTGATGTCCGGCGTCTCGGTACCCACACCGGCGCTAAAGAGCTTGAACCCGCCGCCGGAACCGGTGGATTCCACCACGGGCGTTCTGAACGAAGTGGTTTTGCCCAGTTCCTCGGCCACGAAGCTGGAAAAGGGAAACACGGTGGACGAGCCGACAATGCGAATCTGGTCGCGCAGGGTCTGGGCCTGGGCCGGGCTGGTAACCACGGTGCTGGCCAGCATGGCGTCGGCTACCAAGGCGGCAACAAGCAGCGTGGCGGCAAGCAGGGCGCACAGGGCTGCAGTGAGCATGGAACGCATGAATATCCTCCTGTTGGAACCATCGCGGGAATTCGGATCGCAGACACGCGCCCATGGTAAATTCCCAGTGTGACGCGGGGATGAATACTGCGTGACCGTTTCAGGTCGTCGAACAGGACGCCGGCGATGCATTCCGGGCTGGCTCAGGAGGATCTACGACAAGGTCGTTACAGTTCCATGACGGCGGGACCTCAATGCCCGTCAAACCGGGAGACGCCGATGCGCCGGCCCCGGTCGTTGTAGCAAAAATAACACCGTGACCGGTTGCGGAACAATGGCAGCAGCAGCATGCCCGCCAGAAATCCCCCGGCATGGGCCCACCAGGCAATACCTGCTCCATCGGTGTTGCCCAGGGCGGAAAGGCCGGACACAAGCTGAATGAGAAACCACAACCCCAGGAACACCAGCGCTGGAATTTCCACGAAATACGGGATGATGATGATGGGGATGAGGGTCAGCACCCGCGAATGCGGGTACAGCAGAAAATAACTGCCCATCACCCCGGCAATGGCCCCTGAGGCCCCAAGGATGGGGGAAGTGGAATCCGGATGGAAGAACATGTGCAGCATGAGCGCCGCCAGGCCGCAGGCGACGTAAAACACCAGGAATCGCCAGGGGCCCATTACGTCTTCGATGTTGTCCCCAAAAATCCACAAAAACAGCATGTTCAGCAGAAAGTGCCCCCAGCCGGCATGCAGGAACATGTAGGAGAGCAGGTACAGGTGCGTGTCAGGATATTGGTGCCAGACGCTCCAGTCCGGATGGAACAGCCGGGCCGGGATGACTCCCCAAAAGTGGATGAACCGCTCGGCCGCCGCCGGAGGCAGCCCCAGCTGGTACAAAAACACCAGGCTGTTGAGGATGATGAGCACCAGGATGGCCACGGGGGGATGCACGCGGGGAATGGAGTCTCTAAGGGGCAGCATATGATTGTCCTATGAGGTTTGCACCAGGGCGCTCAGCTGGCGCCAATGCCTGCGGGCCTGGGCGGCCCGCAGGCCTGCCAGGGCCTTGCGCAGGGCCCGGACCCGGCCGGGCAGGGCCTCCGGGGGGCCGGAGTTGTCCACCACCAACTGGCAGCGCCCCAGCTTGGCCGCCTCGCTCCATTGCCAGGACTCCATGGCGGCAATCTGCGCCTCGTCCCAGCCGCGGGCGTGGCGAAGCCGGGCGCGGCGCTCGGCCCGGGTGCAGTGCACCCCTACCAGCACATCGGCCATGGCCCCGGGGTGGCCCGTCTCCCAGCCGGCTTCCAGCACCAGGGGCACCTCGGCCACGGCCAGGGGGCGGTGGGCATGGACCTTCCAGAAGGTTTCCAGCCGGGACTGGACCATGGGGTGGATCATGGCCTCCACCTCCTGGCGCAGGCCTGGGGTCTGCCCCATGGCCGCGAACAGGGCCCGGCGGTTCAGGGTGCCGTCGTCATCTATAAAACGGTCTCCATAGCGGCGGGTGAGCATGGCATGCCCATCGGCGCCCGGGGCATACAGCTCAGCCACGCAGGCATCGGCGCAAAAGACCGGCACCCCGGCACGGGCCAATGCCTCCACCACGGCGCTCTTGCCGCAGCCGGGCAGGCCGGTGACGATGACCCGCTGGCAATGCCGTGTGAGCCGCAGCAGCGTGCCCTGCATCTCCCGTGGCAGGGGAGAGGTGAAGACCAGGCGCCGGCCGTCTGCCCCATGATCCGCACGCGGATTCGTCGGATGCGCAAAGGCCATGCGCCAGGCGTGGAGCATTTGCCGCCGGGCGGCCGCGGCGCGCATGGTGGTGGTATCCCCCGGCCGGCGTACCTGGCCGCCGTACAACCCGTCCCCCAGCAGGGGATGGCCCAGGTGCCGCAGGTGCACCCGAATCTGATGCGTACGGCCGGTGTGGATGACCACCAGAAGCAGGGCCCAGCGGCGGAGGGGATCGGCATGCAGGACGCGATATTCGCTCACGGCCGGCCGCCCGCCCTTGGGCAGCACGGCCATGCACGTCTTGCGGGTGGGGTGGCGGCCCATGGGCGCTTCGATGCGGCCCTGGGCGGCCTCGGGCACGCCATGGCACAGGGCCAGATATGCCTTGTCCACCTGCCGGGTCTCGAAGGCCGCGGCCAGGGCCAGCCGGGCCTGCTCGTGGCGGGCCACTACCAGCAGGCCGGAGGTGTCCTTGTCAATGCGATGCACCACCCCGGGGCGCTCCGTGCCCATGGTCGCCAGGTCCGGATAGTGCGCCAGCAGCCGGTGCACCAGGGTTTCCTCCTTGCAGCTTGGGGCGGGATGCACGGTGAGCCCGGCTGGCTTGTCCACCACCAGGAGGTCTGGATCTTCATACAGGATGCGTATGGCTCCGGCGCGGGACGGCCTGGCCACCCCGGCCGGGAGGGCCGTTCCAGGTGCTCCGGCCGGTCCTTCAGGAAGGAGCAGGCGCAAGGACAGGCCCGGGGTCAGGGGTTGACGGGGCGTCCTGCAGGGGTTCCCATCCAGCAAGACCACCCCCGCCTTGATCCACTCCTTGATCTTTTCCCGGGAGATGCCTTCCGCCTTGCACACGGCCGCCAGAAACCGGTCCAGCCGCTGGCCCGCGGCCTCGGCCGGCAGGGGCAGGGGAGTGCCGGCCAGCAGGGCTGCAGGAGAAAAATCCTTGCATGGCGGGGGGATTGGATCGGAAGGCGGGGTGGGCATGGGCGTTCCTTGACGTGGATTGGTCTGGTATTGTGGAAAGAGCGCGCCGCAGCCTTGCCACCCGCCCGATTTCATACTACGCCAGCCAAGGCCCGCGCGGCAAGTCGTCTCCACCCACCATCACATGTTCACGTCTCCAAGGAGGAGCCATGGCGGTGCATGTCGTCAATCATCCATTGGTGCGACACAAGCTCGGCATCATGCGCCAGCACGATCTGGACGTCA
>JAIWOE010000061.1 GCA_020217165.1 Desulfovibrio sp.
CCCCAATGCCCCATGGCCACGACGCCGGTGACGATGGCCAGGGCGATGAAGCCGAAGATAGTGCACAGGTGCCCGATGCGACGCAGGGTGAAGCTCCCGCAATCGCTGAACTTCTTGTGCGGCAGGATCTCGTCCAGGAACAGCTCCACCACCACGCGGATGGGGTTGGGCTTTTTGCCGCCCAGGTACACCACGCCGCCTTCAGGGGCAAAGTTCTTGATGAGTGTTTTCACCCCACTGTAGAACTTGTAGACCATGAAGAAGAAGAGCACCATGAAGATGGGGTCGATGGTGTAATCGCCCGGGAAGAGCGAGCCGAACACCACCTCGCCCCCCTCCAGGGGGAACACGGAGCCCTTGATGGACGCCACGATGATCCAGACGATCAGGAACAGCACCGCCGGAATGCCGATGAGCACCGGCAAGCCCTTGGCGGAGCTCATGAGCTTGCCCATGCAGGACGGGCCCACGAGGTTGCGGTAGGTCATGTTACGGATGGCGGCCAGGAGGTCGCCGGGATTAGCGCCACGGGGGCACAGGTCCGAGCAGGTACCGCAGTTGTGGCACAGCCAGACGTCGATGTCCGTGAGCAGCCGATCCTTGAGCCCCCACTGCGCCCAGATCATCTCCTTGCGGGGGTACGGATTGCCGCTGGGCGAGATGGGGCAGGCCACGCTGCACGTGGCGCACTGGTAGCACTTCTTGACCGATTCCCCTCCAACGGCCTGGAGTTCTTTGATGAACTCCAGGTCGGGGGTGATGCGAGGCATGGTGGTCATCTCCCCCTCCTTTTAGTAGCCCTTGAAGGGGTTGGGGCCGAGCTTCATGACCAGCTTGAGGAAGTCTTCAATGAGGCCGGGCACCTTGTCGTATTCGTCGATGGCGATTTCGTACTGCTCCACGCGCTCAGGTTCAATGCCGAGCTGCTTGAGGGTCTCGGCGATGTTTTCCTTGCGGCGATTGCAGATTTCGGAGCCCTTGACGAAGTGGCACTGGTAGTCGTCGCCGTATTTGCAGCCCAGGAGCACCACACCGTCGGTGCCGCGGCTCATGGCGTCCTTGATCCAGATGGCGTTCACGGAGCCAAGGCAACGCACGGGCATGATGCGCACGTACGGGCTCCAGTGCAGGCCACGGCGGGCGGCCATGTCCAGGGCAGGGTAGGCGTCGTTCTCGCAAGCCATGATGAGCACGCGGGGGCCGCCGTTGTTGATGTCGTCGGGGATGGTGTACTGCTTGACCATGTCGGACATCATGCCGATGCCGTACGTGTCGAAGCTGATGACGCGTTCCGGACAGGCGCCCATGCAGGTACCGCAGCGGCGGCAACGGCTGAAGTTGGGCTTGGGCGTGCCCTTTTCGTCGTCGTCCAGGGCGCCGAAGGGGCATTCCTCGGTGCAGCGCTTGCACTGGGTGCAGCGCACGAAATTGAACACCGGGTAGCTCATGTCGCCGGCACGGGGGTGCACGGCCACGCCGCGGTTGGCGCTTTCCATGGCCTGAATGGCCTTGAGGGTGGCGCCGGCGGCGTCTTCCTCGGCGGCATCCAGCATCATGGGCTGACGCACCGCGCCCGCAGCATACACGCCGGTGCGGCGGGTTTCGTACGGGAAGCAGATGTAGTTGGAATCGCAGAAGCCTTCGAAGAGCGCCAGATCAGGGAAGGTCGGCCCCTGGCGATAATCGAAGTGCAGCACGGGCTCCTTGGCCGTGGTGGGCACCATGCCCGTGGGCACCACCACCAGGTCCACCAGCACTTCCAGGTCATGCCCCAAGAGGGTATTAGTGGCCTTGACCACCACACCGCCGTCCTCGGCAACCACGTCGGCAATCTCAGCCTTGGTCATCATCACGCCGGGAATGTCCTGGGCCGCCTTGTAGTACCGCTCGTGGACGCCCTGCACAATCATGGAATCATAGAAGATGTAGGCGATGCCGTCTGCGGGATACTGCTCGGTCACATAACCGGCCTGCTTGAGGGCCACCAGGCTGTTGACGGCAGTGGCCATGGGCAGATGCTGGTACCCTTCCCACTGCTGCTGTTTAATTTCGGTGACTTCCACTTCGGCCTTGGGGTCGCCATCTGCGGCCACTTCGGCGGAGAGGTTGCACTCGGCAAGGGTCTTGTAGATGGGCCCTTCCGGCTCGCACTTCTTGGGATTGAGAATGAAGGCCACCTTCTTGGCCGGGGCGCCGTTGCTGGGACGGGTAATGGCGCCAGCCTTGGCCATCTTTTCAAACTCGCCGGTGGTCACCACATCTTTGATCTTGCCGTAGCCAAGGCATTCCACGTATTTGGTGTCCTGCGCCACCCAGCCCGTGGCCAGCACCACGGAGCCCACCTTCACGGTGGTCTCGCCGCCGGGGCCCTTGATGGTGGCTTCAAACGCGCCGGGCATGCCGGAGAGCTTGGTCAGCTCGCTCTTGAGCTTGACGGCGATCTTGGCATTGGCTTCCACGGCAGCGATTTTCTCTTCGATGCCAGTGGGATGCGCCTGGGTATGGGGGTACTTGAGAGGAACGGTCTTGAGCATGTTCAAGGCCGCGCCGCCCAGTTTGTCCGTGCGCTCCAGGAGCACCACCTCGTAGCCGGCGGCCGCGCCGTTCAGGGCGGCATGCAGGCCGGTCCAGCCACCACCCAACACCAGGATGGTCTTGGTGGTTTCGAACAGTTCAGGTTGTGGCACCTTCATCTGCTTCAGCTTGACCATGGACATGCTGATGTAGTCCTGGGCCATCTGCAGCATCATGGCGGGGCCTTCTTCCCCGGCAGGCACATAGGAACCGTCGGGGTTCATGTACGGCAGGATGCAGTGTTCGCGCAGGTTGCAGCGTTCCACCAAGACATTAGGGCCAAAATTGTAAAACTCTGCATCGTAGCGGGGAGAAGCGCCGCATACGAGCACGGCATCAATTTCGCCCCCGTCCAAATCTTTTTGAATAAGTGCACGACCGGAATCGCTGGCCAGGATGGCATGGCTTTCCACCTTGGCGACAACGCCGCCCCACTTCTTTTCCACAAACCCGGTCAACGCTTCCACATCCAGCGCTGCGCCAAGGCAGGATTTGTCAAAGTAGACGCCAATCTTCTCGGGCATGATGCTGCTACCTCCCCTTCACCGAATTGATGGCTTTCATGGCCGCGCCCGTGGCAGACTGGGCGGATTTCATCACATCAAGGGGCTTTTTGGCGCACCCGGCAACAAAGATGCCGCGTTCCTCACCGCCGATGACAAAGCCGTCCTCGTCCATGGGCACGTCGAAAGGCAGTTTTGCCTCGGCCAGGCTGGGCTGCATGCCCGTGGCCAACACGACCATGTCGTACGCGAGCTTTTTCTTGATGCCGCTGACTGCGTCTTCCACTTCCACAATCACGACGCCGTTAGGCCCGGCGGCCACACCGGCCACCTTGCCCTTGACGAGGTTGATCTTTTCGTCAGCGCGAACCTTGCGCAGGAATTTGTCGTAGCGTTCGGGGGTGCGCATGTCGATGTAGTACACCGTGCATTCGCAGTCAGGATACTGTTCACGCAGGTAAAGAGCCTGTTTGAGGGAAGCCATGCAGCAAATGTAGGAACAGAAATTCAGGTGGTTCTGATCCCGCGAACCGGCGCACTGCACAAAGCAGACCTTCTTGGGAGCCTTGCCATCGGAAGGCCGAGTGATGGCGCCGCCCGTGGGGCCGTTGGGGGAGGCCAGTCGCTCCAGCTGCATGTTGGACACGCAGTTGGGCACGCTGCCGGCGCCCAGGTTGGTCAGCCGGGTCACGTCATATGGCTTCCAGCCCGTGGCGATGATGATGGCGCCGACTTCCAGCTCGATGTTCTTGGGCGCGTCGTTCAAATTAATGAACGGGCTTTTGGCGAGCTTCTTGCCGTCTTCTTCGGACAGTCCTGTGGCATCCAACACGTACCGGTTGGGAAAGGCGAAAGGAGCGTCCATGTACAGGGGCTTGCGCGGCGCAAGGCCCAGGTTGAAGCAGTCGTGCTGCTGGCCGGTGAGGCTGTCTGCCAGGGCTGCCAGATCGGCGTTGGCAGCGGCGGTGTGGCGCGGCGTGAGCTTCACGGTCACGGTGTAGCTGCCGGGGCCGCCGGCAACCTTGGCCACTTCCGCCTGCGTGAAAAACTTGACCCGGGGATTGTTCTTGATGCGCTGGTACTGAATCTCCAAGCCGCAGGAAGGGGGGCAGAGCTTGGGAAAATATTTGTTGAGTTGCATGACGCGCCCGCCGAGATACGGGCCTTTTTCGACGATATAGACGTCGTAGCCGACTTCGGCGGCTTCAAGGGCGGCGGTGATGCCGCTGAAACCGCCCCCCACTACGAGTATCGCTTGTGACATCGCACTCCTCCGGGCTGTGTTATGGCCAGACGGCAGAAAACGGCCTAGGCCCAGGCTCCGCCCGTGTTGCCGGAACCCAGGCGTAGACCATTTTTTTTGCAAGGCGGCTGCGGGTTTCCCCGCAGCCGCCGAAGGTTCAGATCGCCGACGGTTTAGGCGTCGGTGGGGATGATCTGGTAGTAGGGCTTCTTGAACAGCTTAGTTTCCTTCTTGGCCGGGTCGTACTTGGAGTTGACAAAGCACTTCCACTTGGAGTCGTCCAGGCCCATGAAGTCCGCGCGGTAGTAGAAGCCAGGGTAGCGGGATTCTTCACGGAAAGCGATGTGCTGCATGTGCAGGCGCACAGTCCACAGGCGGTGGTAGTTTTCCCAGCAGCGCAGCAGTTCATGCAGGTCGCGGGCAGCCAGCTTGAGGCTGTCTTCTTCCAGCATTTCCAACAGCCAGAAGCCAGTGTCCAGGGCAGCCTTGGAGGTGGTGTAGTAGGTGCCCACACCGCCACCGTATTCGTCCGTGCACTTGATCAGCCGCATCATGAAGTTCTTGGGGCTGATGTACTCGGGGTTGACCACGGGGCAGGTGGAAGCGCCCTTGCCCTTTTCGTAGTTGTAGTAAGGACGGTAGATCAGGGCCTTGAGTTCGTCAGCGGTTTCGGCGAACTCGGGCTTGAAGTCCTTGTGGTCGACGTACCAACGGACCATCTGCTTGCCGACGATACGGCCTTCAGCATGGGAGCCGGAGGAGAACTTGTGGCCGGAAGCGCCCACGCCGTCAGCGCAGGTGAACAGACCTTCCACGGTGGTCATACGGTTGTAGACCTTGCCGTTGGCAGCGCGCACCTTGTAGTCTTCGGGAACCCAGGCCTCGTCCGGACCGGAAACCCAGATGCCGCAGCAGCCGGAGTGGGAGCCGAGCAGGTAGGGTTCGGTGGGCATGATTTCGGAGCCGCGTTCTTCAGGAGCGCAGTTGGTGGCAGCCCACAGGTTGGCCTGGCCCACGCACATATCGAGGAAGTCTTCCCAGGCTTCGGCTTCGAGGTGCTTCTGCTGGGCGGGGGTCATGGTGGCGAAGGAGGTCTGCAGGGCGGTCTTGGTGTCCATGTAGATGGGACCGCGGCCTTCGCGCATTTCGCGCAGCATCATGTGGTTGCGCAGGCAGGTGGGGATGATGTGGCCCTTGGCGTAGCCGCGCTCTTCGTAAGGCTTGAGCATGGCACGGTTGGTGGCGCAGTAATCTTCACCCTTGTAGTTGGTCGCCTTGGCCTTGAAGAGCAGGAACCAGGCGCCCACCGGACCATACCCGTCCTTGAAGCGGGCGGGCACGAAGCGGTTTTCCATCATGGTCATTTCAGCGCCGACCTGAGCGCACATGGTATAGGTGGAGCCAGCGTTCCACACGGGGTACCAGGCGCGGCCCATGCCTTCACCAACGGAGCGGGGACGGTACACGTTCACCGCGCCGCCGCAGGCGACGACCATGCAGTTGGTCTTGAAGATATGCACTTCGTTGGCGCGCAGGTTGAAGCCCACGGCACCAGCGATGCGGTTGGGGGTGTTCTTGTCCAGGAGCAGCTTCACGATGAAGATACGCTCCATGATACGGTCCTGACCCAGGGCGTTCTTGGCAGCTTCAGCGACGATGACCTTGTAGGATTCGCCGTTGATCATGATCTGCCAGCGGCCGGAGCGCACGGGCTTGTCACCGTTGCGCAGGCTTTTGCCGGCAGCCTTGGCCTGGGCGCCGTCCAAATTGTGGCCGTGCTCGTCCTTGATCCACACGGGCAGGCCCCATTCTTCGAACAGGTGAACGGAGTCGTCCACGTGGCGGCCCAAGTCAAAGATGAGGTCTTCGCGGACGAGGCCCATCAGGTCAGTGCGCACCATGCGGACGTAGTCGTCGGCGCTGTTGTCACCCAGGTAGGTGTTGATGGCGGAGAGGCCCTGGGCCACGGCGCCGGAGCGCTCAAGGGAGGCTTTGTCCACGAGCAGAATCTTGGCTTCGGGGGCGTACTTGTCAGCCCAGCGCACGGCTTCGAAGGCGGCGCCGCAGTTGCCCATGCCGCCGCCGACCATCAGCAGGTCAACGCTGTGCTCGACAACGATCGGTTCGGCAATAGCCACCCCGCGAGGGGCCTCTTTAGACGGAATCTTAGGCATTTCGTGACTCCTGAATGCTTTCTTGGTGCATCAAGTTGTGTTGATGACGTGCGTGTATGCAGTCATGCCCAACCGCAATTAGCGGTTGCCGCCTTCGCAGGGCAGATCGAACCAGCACTGGGTGGTGTCGGCGTCGGTGACCTGCGCCTTCTGGCCAAGAGCCACCTGAGGGGTAGCCAGGGTGGTCTCGGTGAAGAGCAGTTCGCTATCCAGGTCGCCCGGCTCGGGCTTGCCTTCGAAGGGCTTGATGGAGCCTTCAGGCGTGGTGCGGATGGGGAACTTGAAGCGCTTCACGGAACCATTGCGGAACTTGATGGTCCACATGATGTCTTCGGACCCGCGCAGGGGAATGCAGGTGCCGCCCATGGGAGCAAAGTCCGCGTAGGGGCGAGCCGTGATGGCGCCCTGAGGGCAGATCTTAATGCAGGAGTAGCACTCCCAGCAAGCTTCGGGCTCCTGGTTGAACGCCTTCATCTCTTCGGGGTCCAGAATCATCAGGTCGTTGGGGCAGATGTACATGCAGGCGGTTTTTTCGCCGCCCTTGCAGCCATCGCACTTGGACGGATCCACGAACGTAGGCATGTCAAGTCCTCCACAAGTATGGATTGGTTGGGAAAATCCTCAAATTCCTCGTCCGGCGCTGCAATCGTGCCAACAACTCGTCAGCACAGAGGCCGACAGGCGTCGGCATAAAAAAAGCAGGCGGCCCCTAAGAAGCCCCCCGCCTCTTTACTATACGCTCCACCCATGCCGCCACGCCAATCTTCCAGGGGAGCCTGGAACCTCGCGCCCTGCAGCACGTTCGTGTTGCGAACTTGGATTGGAGCCATACTTCCTAAACCATTCTAGATGGTTGCAAACCCGCTTCCCTCGACTTGTGAGATTAGTAACAAGGTGGACGCAGACTGTCAAGCCGAATCCGCAATCATGTCCGCCCTGTCATCATTCATCACCCATCAAGGAACTCGCCGGAGCCTCTTGCCACGCAGCAGTTCTATGCGGTAGGGTTCCACTGCTTCCAAACCCCGCCTTCAAGGCCTGAGGTGCGGTCCCCTGAACACTAGCCCCATGTGGCACGCTTGGCAAGGGATTGCGAGACGCTTCACAAGGCATTGGACAAGACGGCGCATTTTTATGTTGATTGAAGAATCATGCCCACTGCTCACTGCTTTTTACAGATTTGTCTAGAGCAAAATCAGGCCCGCCCGTGCCCCCTGCAAAAAACGCCTTGACACCTTGTGGATTTTTTCACTAATGCTGCTTTCAAGTTTTCGATGCAAACCATCCGTGCTCTGCCCGCCAGCGTGCAGGGTCGGGCCTGAAGGCTCGCGGCTCGCACGGAAGAACGGCTGCTAACCCACATCTGTACCAAAGTAATAGGAGAGACGGCACATGTCCAAACTGGTTCCCCCTCATGGCGGTAAGGGCCTTGTTTGCTGCCTTCTGGAAGGCGCCGAGCTGGAGTCCGAAAAGAAAAAAGCTGCTGGCCTGAAGCAGATCGCCATTTCTGACCGCGTCAAGGGCGACTGCATCATGCTCGGCATCGGCGGCTTCAGCCCCCTGAATGGCTTCATGAACAAGGCCGACTGGAAGAGCGTTTGCGAAAAGATGATGCTCGCCGACGGCACCTTCTGGCCCGTCCCCGTGGTGTGCGACACCAACGATGAAGACTGCAAGGTTGGTGACGAAGTGGCCCTCGTGGGCCAGGACGGCGTGGTGTACGCCACCATGAAAATCGAAGAGAAGTATGCCCTTACTGAAGATGAAAAGAAGTGGGAATGCGAATCCGTCTTCAAGGGTAATGGCGCCGACTCGCAGAAGTTCTGGGACGTGGCTCTGGAAGACCACCCCGGCGTGCAGATGGTCATGAAGCAGGGCAAGTACAACCTGGCTGGCGCGGTGAAGGTCCTTTCCGAAGGCGACTACCGCGAAAAGTTCCCCGGCGTGTACATGACTCCCGCTGAAATCCGCGCCCAGATGGAAGCCCGTGGCTGGTCCAAGGTGGCTGCGCTTCAGCTGCGCAACCCCATGCACCGTTCCCACGAATATCTGGCCAAGATTGCCGCCGAAGTGTGCGATGGCGTGGTCATCCACTCCCTCATCGGCAACCTGAAGCCCGGCGACATCCCGGCTGACGTGCGCATCAAGTGCATCCAGGCCCTCATTGATGGCTACTTCGTGAAGGACTTCGTCATCAATGCCGGCTACCCCCTGGACATGCGTTATGCCGGTCCTCGCGAAGCACTACTGCACGCCACCTTCCGTCAGAACTACGGCATCAGCTTCATGCTCATCGGCCGTGACCATGCTGGCGTGGGCGACTTCTACACCCTCTTTGAAGCGCAGGAAATCTTCGACAAGATCCCCTACGCCAACGAAGCCTGCCCCACCCCCGGTCTGGCGCTGATCACCCAGCCCATGAAGATCGACTGGACCTTCTACTGCTTTAAGTGTGACGGCATGGCCTCCATGCGCACCTGCCCCCACACCAAGGAAGACCGCGTCATCCTGTCCGGCACCAAGCTGCGCAAGGCCCTTTCCGAAGGCGCTGAAGTGCCCGATCACTTCGGCCGCAACGAAGTTCTGGACATCCTGCGCACCTACTACGAAGGCCTGACCGAAAAGGTCGAGGTCAAGATGCAGAAGGCCGCCTCCGGTCAGGAAATGAAATAAGTTCGGACTGGACAAAGCGTTGTTGATGGAGCGCCCTTCGGGGCGCTCCTTTTTTGCACCTGGTTCCAGGATTCGTCGCCCCCCAGCCCCTTGCCCCCCGTCGCGTTTCCGGCTAGAAACTTGTGTTCACCATGCGTCAAAACTCCACTCCCCCCCGCGATGTCGAGCGCGAGCTCGCCCGTTTGGACCAGAAACTCCTCGATCTCCTCGAAGAGCGCGCCGCCATTTTGGCCGCCATGCGCGCCGGCAAGAAAGGCCGCGCCGCCATGGAACAGCACCTCGAACAGCGCCTCTGGCAGGCCTGGGAAGAACGCGCCGGGCGCGCCATGGGAGACAAGTCCCGCTGGCGGACCCTGTTCACCCTGATCCAGGACCTCCCCGCCGCCCGGCAACCGGAACCGGGCGAGTCCTCCGCCGGATTTCAGCTGTACCCCAAGCCCTTGGCGTGCAAGGCCACCGTCCTTGCCCCGGCGGGCGTCTGGGAATCCCAGTGCTGGGCCGCCCTGGCCGTGCAGTGTTCCCGCCGGGCCCAGCTGCGCGGGGTGGCCTTCAACGCGGCCCTGGCCTTCTTGGTCAAGGCTCTGAACCACGCCGGCGCCACCATCCGCTGGAACAACGACACCCTGGCCAGCGACGGCGGCCAGATAAAGCTGGATGGCAAGGCCCTGTTCGTAGGCGATGATGCCCTGGGCTGTTATTTTCTGCTGTTCCTGGCCCTGGGCCAGCACATCCGCCTGCGCATCACCGGGGATACCGGCCTGAAGCTGCTGGATTTGTCCCCAGTGGGTCGCTTTCTCCAGGCCTTCCAGGCCCGGCTTACCCCGGTGGTGCCCGGCTCCAAGGGCCTGCCCGCCCGGCTGGAAAGCGCCGGCCTGCCGCCGGCAGCCATCCAGCTGCCTGGGGACCTGCCTGCCGAGACCCTGCTGGCCCTGGCCATGGCCTCGCCCTCCTATGAAGACGGCCTTGCCATCACCTGGAAGGACAACAAGTTCGAAGCCGTGGCCTCCCGCGCCGCAGCCATGCTGACCATGTTCGTGCCCGGGACCGTGCATGCGCCAGGCAGCCTGGTGATCCCGCGTGCCGAGCCCACCCTGCCCCCCGTGGCCTCCCTGCCCATGGACCCCCTGCTGGCCACCACCCTGCTGGCCATGCCCCTGTGCCACCCCGCCGGGGGCGACATGGCCCTGGCAGGCGCGTTCCCGGCCCAGGTATCCCCCTGGAAGGAAGGCCTGGAGCTGTTGCAGGCAGCCGGTGCCCGACCGGAAATCGATTCGGACACCATCCGCGTGGCGGTGCCCGGTTCTCGCCCCGAGCACCACGGGCCCATCATCATGGGTACCATGGCCGACCCGGCCTATTTCCCCCTGTCCTTTGCCCTGGCGGCGTCCCGCGTCCTGCAAGATGCCAGGCAGGATGCCAGCGTGCCGGTGCAGCTTTCCCTACCCGCCACGGACCTGGACCGTCAGGCCTGCGAAGAACTGGCTGCCCGCCTGGGCCTGCGTCTGGAACAGGACGAGACAGCCCTGCGCCTGACCGGCCGCATGGCCGAGGCCGGCGCCATCACCCCGTGGCTGGCACCCACCGCCGCCTGGGGGCTGGCCTACGCCTGCCTGAGCATGGCCCGCCCCGGTCTGGCCCTGGCCAACCCCGGCGGCGTGACCGAACTGCTCCCCAGGTTCTGGAATCTGTACAACACCCTGCCCGAGCCCCCGCGCGATGTACTGCTGGTGGCCCCGGCCCCCATGGACGAGGAGAACGCCGATGATGGTCGAAGACGAAAACGACGCATCAAGCTTCGCGGAGATATCACGCCTTCGTGAGGAGATAACACGCCTGGAAGCCGAGCAGCGCGCCGCCGATCAGCGGGCGCAGCAGCTGCGCCAGGCCGAAAATCCTGGCGCTGGCGTGTACTACGCCCAGGAAATCTTTCAGGCCCAGCAGGACAAGCTGCGCCTGGGCGTGGAAATCCAATTGCGTAAAAACAAGATCAACCGCCTGCAGATGGGGTGGGATGGCCTGGAGCTTGCCCAGCCCCCGTCCTTTTTGCAGTAAGCAACCACCCTTCTACCCACCCTGCCGCCATGCCCAAGAACCTCACGCAAAAGATCATTGCCGCCCACCTCGTGGACGGCTCCATGGAACCCGGCGCTGAAATCGGCCTCAAAATCGACCAGACCCTCACCCAGGACGCCACCGGCACCATGGCCTATCTGCAGTTCGAGGCCCTGGGTCTGGAGCGGGTCAAAACCGAACTCTCGGTCAGCTATGTGGACCACAACACCCTGCAGATGGGCTTCCGCAACCCGGACGACCATCGCTACCTGCGGTCCATCGCCAAGAAGTACGGCATCATCTTCTCCCCCCCCGGCACGGGCATCTGCCATCAGCTGCACCTGGAGAACTTTGCCAAGCCCGGCAAGACCCTCATCGGCTCCGACAGCCACACCCCCACCGCCGGCGGCGTGTGCTCCCTGGCCATGGGCGCCGGCGGCCTATCCGTGGCCCTGGCCATGGCTGGCGAGCCATACCACATCCCCATGCCCAGGGTTCTGCGGGTCCACCTCACCGGCGCCCTCACGGGATGGGCCTCGGCCAAAGACGTGATCCTGCACCTGCTGGGACAGCTCACGGTCAAGGGCGGTGTGGGCAAGGTGCTGGAATACACCGGGCCCGGCGTGGCCACCCTTTCCGTGCCGGAACGCGCCGTCATCACCAACATGGGCGCGGAGCTGGGCGCCACCACGTCCATCTTCCCCAGCGACGAACGCACCCGGGAATTCCTGGCCAGCATGGGCCGGCCCGAGGATTTCGTGCCCATGGCCGCGGATGAGGGCGCCACCTATGATGACACCATCGAGGTGGACCTCTCCACCCTGGTGCCCCTGGCCGCGCAGCCCCACATGCCCGACCGGGTGGTGCCCGTGGCCCAGCTGGCCGGCCTCAAGGTGGATCAGGCGGCCATCGGCTCCTGCACTAATTCTTCTTACGCGGACATGAAGTCCGTGGCCCTGCTCTTCGCCGGCAAGCAGGTGGCCGAGCACACCGATACCCTGATCTCCCCTGGCTCCAAGCAGGTCATCAAGCTGCTGGCCCGGGAGTCCCTCATCGAACCCATCGTGGACGCCGGCGCGCGCCTGCTGGAGGCCTCCTGCGGACCGTGCATCGGCATGGGCGGTTCCCCGGTATCCCAGGGGGTGAGTGTGCGGACCTTCAACCGCAATTTCGAGGGCCGCAGCGGCACCCAGGACGCCCAGGTGTACCTGGTGAGCCCCCTCACGGCCGCCCAGTGCGCCCTGCGCGGCGAGTTCAGCGACCCCGCCACCTGGGGCCAACCGCCGGCAGTGGATCCCCTGCCCAAGGACGCCCCCTCCATCCGCTCCCTGTTCCTCTTTCCCCCGGCCGACGGCGCTGCGGTGGAGATTGAGCGCGGCCCCAACATCGTGGCCCTGGAACAGTTCCCCACCCTGCCCGAGGTCATCGAGACCAGCGTGCAGCTCAAGGTGGAAGACAACATCACCACCGACCACATTCTGCCGGCCGGCGCGCAGATCACCGCCCTGCGGTCCAACATTCCGGCCATCAGTGAGTACATCTTCAGCCGGGTGGACGCCGGCTTTGTGGGCCGCATGAAGGACCGCGCCGCCCAGGGCGTGGACAAGGCCTGCGGCGGCGTCATCGTGGCCGGGGAAAACTACGGCCAGGGCTCTTCCCGCGAACATGCCGCCCTGGGACCGCGGCACCTGGGCGTGTGCGCCGTGGTGGCCAAGTCCTTCGCCCGCATCCACCGCGCCAACCTGGTCAACTTCGGCATCCTGCCCCTGCTGCTGGTGCACAAGGACGACTACGACAAGCTGGGCCAGGGCATGAGCCTGTCCATCCCCGCGGCGTCCATCCAGCCCGGTGGGGAGGTCTCCCTGCAGGTCAATGGCGTGGGTCTCGTTCCCGTCACCAACGACCTTTCCGCCCACGAGCTGGCTGTCATCCGTGCAGGCGGGCTGCTCAATTTCGTACGTTTCGCCAAGGCCCGACAGGCGTAAGGAGCAACGGGTTCTCCCATGATGGAATTCATTCGGAACTATGCCCACTCGTGGGCCGTGAAGATCCTCTTCGGGATCATTGTCATTGTGTTTGTCTTTTTCGGCGTCAACAGCTTCAACGCTCCCCGGGCCGACGTGGTGGCCATGGTGAACGACACGCCCATCCTGGCCAAGGCCTACAGCCGCTCCCTGGAGCTGGCCGTGGACAACCTGCGCCGCTCCAATCCGTCCCTGGATCAGGATACCATGATCCGCATGGGGCTGCGCCGCGACGTGCTCATGAAAATGGTCTCGGACCTGCTCATGGTGCAGGACGCCACCCGCCAGGGCGTGACCGTCTCCGACGAGGAACTGCGC
This sequence comes from Desulfovibrio sp., assembly GCA_020217165.1. Taxonomy (GTDB): domain Bacteria; phylum Desulfobacterota; class Desulfovibrionia; order Desulfovibrionales; family Desulfovibrionaceae; genus Megalodesulfovibrio. Next base: position 13,562 of record JAIWOE010000061.1, read on the forward strand.
CAGACCATCATGAGCATGAGCTTCTTTCTGGACGAACGCGGCCAGTTCGACCCCCAGCGATACCGCGGCATCCTCTCGCGCCAGAACCAGACCGTGCGTGAATTCGAGGACAACGTCCGCAATGAAATGCTGGTGCAGAAGCTAACCGACGCCGTGACCAGCGCCATCGCCATGACCGACACCGAAACGCGGGATTTCTTCCTGTATACTCGCATGCAGGCCGTACTGGACTACGTGCCCGTCACCATTGCAGATTTCGTGCAGGATGTGGAGGTCACCCAGGAAGAAATCGCCGACTGGTACGCCCAGCGCAACGAAACCTTCCGCACTGCCCCCCGCCTGGAGCTGACGGCCCTGGTCTTCACCCCGGACGCCCTGGCCCGCAACGAGACCGTGTCTGCGGAGCAGGTGCAGGCCTTCTATGCAGCCAACAAGGACCGCCTCTTCACCCAGGAAGACCGGGTGCGCGCCCGGCACATCCTGCTGCGCGTGGAGCAGAACGCCACTCCGGCGGAGGCTGGGGCGGTGTTGGAACAGATCCGCGGCATTAAGGCGCGCCTGGACAATGGCGAGGACTTCACCGCCCTGGCCCAGGAGCTGTCCGAAGACACGTCCAACATTGTCGGCGGCGACCTGGGCTGGTTCGACCGCGGGCAGATGGTGCCAGCCTTCGAGGCCGTGGCCTTCTCCCTGAAGCCCGGCGAGATCAGCGACCCCGTGCGCACGGATTTCGGCTACCACCTCATCAAGTGCGAGGCCAGGGAAGAAGCCGGCGTCAGGACCTTTGAGGACGTCAAGGAAGAGATCCTCCAGCGGCTGGCCCGGGAACAGGCCGCCAGCCGGGTAGCGGATTCCCTGGATCTGGCCCTGGAACGCATCCTGGCCGGCGAGGCCTTTGACACCGTGGGCAAGGACCTGGATGTCCCCGTGCAGACCACGCCCCTGTTGACCCGGGCCGAAATGACGGCCCGCTTTGCCATGGAGCCCGAGGCTGCAGAGGCCCTGTTCCTTATGGAGGCCGGAGAGGTGTCCGATGCCCCGCTGCCCCTGGAAGATGGCTACCTCCTGGTGCGTGTGGTGAACAAGGCGCCAGCGGCCATCAAGCCCCTGGTGGAAGTGCAGGACGACGTGGCTGCCCGGGTCAAGGCCGAAAAGGCCCTGCTCAAGGCCAAGGACGCCGCGGAGGCCCTGGCCAAGGAACTGCGGGAAACCCCCGACGCCCACGCCGACCGGGTGCGGACCACCGAGCCCTTCAGCCGGTCCGAGGCCATCCCGGCCCTGGGCGCCAGCGAATCCCTGCTGCGTGCCGCCTTTGACGCCGAACCCGGCGCATGGCTGGAAACGCCCTTCACCCTGGACGATGGCTTTGCCGTGGTGCGCGTGGCCAAGCGCCTGCCTCCCGAGGACGCCCAGTGGGACGCGGAAAAGTCCCTCTGGAAGGACCACCTGACCCAGCGCAAACAGCAGGAAATGCTGGAGGCCTACGTGCAGGCCCTGCAGCAGCAGGCCAAGATCACCATCAACAATCCAAAGTTCTTCGAATAATTCGTTGCAGCAGCCGGGCGATGCCGCGTGGGGAGCTACCCTGCCACGGCATCGCCCCAGCAGTCTCCGGGGAGGCGGCGTTCATCCACATGAATGCGCCTCCCCGTTTTCGTGAGCACGGCATAGGAGCGCCGCCCGGCCCGGGAGGCGCACAGGGAGCCCGGGTTCACCACCAGCACGTCCCCCAGCTCCATGGACAGGAAGCGGTGGGTGTGTCCAAAGCACACCACCTGTACCTCCCCGCCAAAGGCCGCCACCACCCGGGCGGGGTCCCCCCCCAGTTCCGCGTGCCCGTGGGCCAGGCCAATGGCCAGCTCTCCGGCCTGCACCGTGGTGCGCCAGGGCAGCTCGTCGTGCATGGGCCAGGGGTCGGAATTGCCCAGCACCCCGTGAAAGCCGGGATGCTGCAGGAGATAATGATACATGGCCGGCGCAGCGTAATCCCCGCAATGCAGCAGCAGATCCATGGCGGCCAGCTCGGTTTCGTAAAACGCCTCAAACCAGGGCGTGGGCCGTTCCAGGTGGGTGTCGGAAATAACGGCGATGCGCATCTTTCCATCGTACAGCACGGCGGCCGTTGCTGGCAATCAAAAGCAGCGCTCAGGACACCGGAAGGCTCGCGTGACGTTTCCGAAATAGGGAGATGAAAGCATCACCATATGTTGGGGCGCACACTAGGGAGCTGGGCGGTCGGCCTGCTTGTCCATGAAATACCGGGCCGGTGACTTGCCCATGACCTTCTTGAACATGGTGATGAAGGCGCTGGCGCTTTCATACCCCAGATCCAGGGCCACGGCCTGCACCGAGCCCCCCTGGGCCAGGCGCTGCAGGGCAATGAGGATGTGCAACTGCTGCCGCCAGCGGCCAAAGCTCATGCCCGTATCCCGGTGCAAGGCGCGGGAAAGGGTGCGCTCGGCCATGCCAATGCGTCGGCCCCATTCGGCAATGGTGGCGCGGTCCGCCGGGTGGTTCAGCAGGCTGATGGCAATGGTCCGCAGCTTTTCATTCTGCGGCATGGGGAAATTGAGCCTGGCCACGGGGGCGGCGGCCAGCTGATCCAACAGTACCTGCACAATACGTCCATCGGGCCCCTCTTCCTCGTACAACATGGGCATTTGCACGGCATGGAGCAACAGCTCCTGCAACAAGGGGGAGACGGTGATGGTGCGGCACTCCCGGGGCATGGTGGGGGCGGCATCCGGCTCCACGAACAGGCCGTAAATCTGCAAGGCGCCGGCGCCACGAAAGGTCAGGGGCATGCCGCTGGGAATCCACAAGGCGCACCGCGGCGGCACGATCCAGACGCCATGATCCGCCTCCAGGGTCACCACGCCGCGCATGGTCAGCAGCAGGTGGGCCTTGCGGTGGGGGCGCACGGTTTTTTCCACGCCCTTGGTCACCACGTCAATGCCCATGGCCACCACGGCCCGAGGCACGGCGTCGGGATAAAAGGCGTCGCAGTCCGGTTGCAGAATCGGCATGGGGCAGTTGTACCCGCAGTAAAAGATAATGGCAATATTTCAACAATTTCAGATTCAACTGCTGTTTTGTGCCAACATTCTATCTGTTTAAAATAATGGATTAAACGCGAAAAATTGACCGGATTGTGATATAATATGGCGAAATTTCCCAATGAGGCGCCGCCCAAACACTGATAGTAGCATGCGCAACTGTTCGAGTCATGCCCAAGGCTATCCGCCTGGCGTGCCCGGCCGGCGGCCTCATGATCATGCACCGCATCCCCTCTCGCGTCTCCAAGAGCCACCTCAACGCAGCAGGATTTCCCATGCGTAGTCGCGTCATTATTGCCCTCGTGTTGTCCGTTGCCGCCCTGGCGGTCCTGAATGCCTGCAGTGAATCCTCCCATGCCCAGGGACCGCCACCGGCCATGGAGCCCGAGGTCACGGTGTTGACCCTGGCGCCCAGCGTCGTGACCCTGACCACGGAACTGCCCGGCCGCACCTCGGCCCATCTGGTGAGCGAAGTCCGGCCGCAGGTGGGTGGCATCCTGCAGAAGCGTCTGTTCACGGAAGGCGCGGAGGTGACCGAGGGCGAGGTGCTCTACCAGATCGATCCCGCCCAGTACCAGGCCGCGTTCGACAACGCCAAGGCCGCCCTGGCCAAGGCCGAGGCCAATGCCCTGCCCGCCCGGCTCCGGGCTGAACGCATGGGCAACCTGGCGCGCATGGACGCCGTGAGCCGCCAGGACAACGACGATGCCCAGGCCACCTACAAACAGGCCGAGGCCGAGGTCGTCTCCGCCAAGGCCGCCCTGGAAACCGCGCGCATCAACCTGGAATACACCCGGGTGCGGGCCCCCATTTCCGGCCGCATCGGCAAGTCCGCCGTCACGCCGGGCGCCCTGGTGACGGCCAGCCAGGCTGATCCCCTGGCCACCATCCAGCAGACGGACCCCATTTATGTGGATCTAACCCAGTCCAGCGCCGAGGTGATGCGCCTCAGGCGCGACCTGCAGCAGGGTGTGCTCAAGCAGGCCGCCGATGGCGGGGCCACGGTGTCCCTGATCCTGGAAGACGGCACCCCCTACGCCCTGGACGGGGTGCTCAAGTTTGCGGACATCACCGTGGACCAGAGCACGGGCGTCATCACCTTGCGGGCGGAATTTCCCAATCCGGAAGGCGAGTTGCTGCCCGGCTTGTATGTGCGGGCCGTGCTCACGGAAGGGGTGGACGAACACGCCATCCTGGCGCCCCAGGCCGCCGTAAGCCGCGATACCAAGGGCAATCCCCTGGTGATGGTGGTGGGGGCTGACGGCGTGGTGGAAGCCCGCGCCATCACCGTGCGTCGCACCATTGGCGATGCCTGGCTGGTGGGCGAAGGCCTGGCAGTCGGAGAGCGCATTGTGGTGGATGGCCTGCAGAAGGCCCGGCCCGGCACCAGGGTGCGGGTGGTGGAGACCAATGCCACCCGCCCCGGGGCAGTCACCAATGCCGTTCCTGCCGTGGCTGACAAGATCCTGGCCAAGACCGCCGCGGCCAGCCCCGCCACTTCCTCCACCCT
>JAIWOE010000062.1 GCA_020217165.1 Desulfovibrio sp.
TACCTCCTGGGCAGTCCCTGCGACCTGCTTTTCTGCGACCACGACGTCAAGGACCTGGAAGCCCTGCATTTCGTCAGAACCCTCAAGGCTTCCCCCAGCCTGCGGCGCATTCCCGTGGTCATGGTTACCTTGAAGAATGACAAGCACGACGTGCTGGATGCCGTGGCCGCCGGCTGCGCCGGCTACATCCTGCGTCCTTATTCCGACGAAACCTTCGAGCGCCACAGCCAGACGGCCCTGCAGCTGGCCAGCTTTAACGCCATTGAGCAGCGCCGGCTCAACGATGCCAAACTGATGCTGGAAACCGGCGACTTTGACGAGGCCATTGAGGAATTCCAGGAACTGGCCGCCATGCAGAGCGAAGCCCAACGCTACTACGACCTCGGTTGCCGCCACCTGACCGAGGAACGCTATGGGCCGGCCATCATCGCCTTCCAGAAGGCCTTGCGTATCAATCATCTCTTCGTGCAAGCCTATGAGGGCCTGGCCGAGGCCTACAAACGCAAGGGCGACATCGCCATCAGCCAGCGTTTCCTGAAAAAAGCCGCGGAAATGTATGCGGAAGCCGACCACATGGAAAAGGTGAAAGAAATCTTCATCGATATTCTCAAGGTGGACGAGCGGGCCGCCAATCCTTACAACACCCTGGGCGTGCGCCTGCGCAAAGCCGGCGACATTCCCGGCGCCATTCGCGCCTACACCCAGGCCCTGGAAATTACTCCCAAGGACGAGAACATTTACTACAACCTGGCCAAGGCTTGCTATTTTAACGAGGACACGCCCCAGGCTCTGCATTGGGTCACCCAGGCCCTGCAGCTTAACCCGGTGTTCCCGGAAGCGCAGCAGATGTACCGCCGGCTCAAGGGCGAACCCTGGCCCGCCACGCCAGGCAGGGAGGTGGTGCGGGCGGCCTCGGCCCTGTTGACCGATGATCAGCAACTCAGGGAAGAATGAAGGCAGGGGATATGCCGGGGTATCTGGATGCAGTGGTGCGGCCGGACCAGCACGTCAACCCCGTGCTGCGGCACCTGGGGGTGGTGGTCTCGCGGGTGAATCGGGACGAAGCCGTGCTGTCCTGCACCGTGACACCCGCCCTCACCCAGGGGGCCGGGGTGTTGGCCGGTGGCATCATCGCCACCCTGCTGGATGAGGCCATGGCCCACGCCGCCCTGGCCCGGCTGGGGGAGGTTCCCATCGCCACAACGGAACTTTCGGTGCGCTATTTCGCCCCGGTCAAGTCAGGGGATAGCGTGCTGGCCCGCGCCTGGGTGTATCGCGAGGGCTCGCGCCTGGTGACCATCGAGGCGGAGCTGGTGCGCGCCTCCGAAATCCTGTCCGCCAAGGCCGTGGCCACGTTTATGCGGGTGTGATGCCCTGTTTTGACTTGTTCGCCCCCTTTACGCTATAAGAAGCGGGTGTTGCTTTGACGTACCCACCCTCCGCACCTGGAGCCTGACGTGTCCCGTGCCTGGATTCGGGCCAAAAAGATGGAATTCGCCCGCGATTTGTTGCGCGATTTCTGTCTGGCGACCCGCGACTTCACTGAAATTTTTGCCGTGTATGAAGCCACGGGCTCCATCGACTATCATGCTCTGCGCCAACTGACCGGCTCTGTCATGAACAAGGGCATTCTCTGGCGGCTCAAGGATACCTCCCACCTGCTGCTGCGCAGCTCCTCATCCCCCCAGCCGCAGTACGCCGAAGACGCCCGGCTGGACAGCTTCCTGGATTGGGCCCTGGGCTACCTCTTTCATGAGGTGGTCAAGATCCGCGAGGATGCCCACCAGCACGAGAACTACGTCCCCTGGGTGCAAAGCCTGCAGGAGCAGACCCTCACCCCCCTGGAGCGCACTCACGTGGCGTCCATGGTGGATGTGCTCGGGCAAACCCGGGAGAGCCTGGCCCGGGAAATCGCACGGGTGCGGCGCATCATCGCCGAGTGCATTGCCCTGTTCCCCCACGTTTTGCGCAAGTACCGGGACAGCCCGTTGCTGGCGCGGTTTCTCTTCAGCCAGGAAGCGTTGGTCCAGGAGATCTTTGGGGACCAACGCGAGGTGCTGGTGGAAATCATGTATGAGGATGAACCCCAGCTGCTCTACCTCCTGGCCGCACAGAGCCTGCGCCAGGGAGGCTGGTGGGAGCCGGCCCGGCAGGCCCTGGCCCGGGCCCAGGCTCTGCGGCCGGACTGTCCCCTGGTATTGAAAGAATCCTCCTGCATGGACCGCCTGTGCGCCAAGCACCCCGCTGCCCGCCGAGGCGCCATCGCATGAGCCGTCCCCCTTCCCTGCCGGGGACGCAGCAGCCGGCAGCGGAGGGCGCGTTCCTGCTGCCCCACGGGCTGCCCCAGTACATTTGCGATGCCACCTTCCGCGAAGGCCAGCAGGCGGGCCGCAGTTTTACCGTGGAGCAAATGGTGCGGTTGTACGACCTGCTGCACCGCCTGGGCGGGCCGGACGGCTTCATTCGGTCCAGTGAATTCTTCTGCTACACCCCCAAGGACCGCCGCGCCGTGGAGGCTTGCCGCGCTCTGGGCCGCCCCTTTCCGCGTATCACCGGCTGGGCCAGGGCCACACGGCAGGATCTGCTGGCCGCCAGGGAGTTGGAGATGCAGGAAGTCAGCCTGCTCATGAGCGTCTCTCCCCAGCACATGCGGCACAAATTCGGGTGGACCGATGCCGAGGCCAGGACGAGGTATCTGGCCGTGTTGGATGACGCCCTCTCCCTGGGTCTGACCCCGCGTTGCCATTTTGAGGATGTCACCCGGGCCGACGTGCCCGGCTTCTGTATTCCCCTGGCCCGTGGCATCATGGACCGTGCCCGGGACAGCGGCCGACCCATCATCATCCGCCTGTGCGATACCCTGGGCCTGGCCATGCCCTATGCCGGCGCCGTTCTCCCGCTGGGGGTGGAGGCCCTGGTGCGCGCCTTTGTGGAACACGCCGGCGTGCCCGGGGCCTGGCTGGAGTTTCACGGCCACAACGATTTCCACCGCGCTCATGCCAACACCGTGGCCGCCTGGCTGGCCGGTTGCGCCGGTGCCAGCGCCAGCCTCCTGGGTCTGGGAGAACGTGCCGGCACGGCCAGCGTGGAAGGGCTGGCGGCGGAATACCGCCTGCTGGCTCCGGAGCGCGCCCGGGTGGATCTGCATGTGTTGGGGGAGCTTGCCTGCACCCTGGAGAGCATGGGGGTCTCCATCCCGGAGCAGCAACCTCTGCTGGGTGGCCGCGCCTTTGCCCACGTGGCTGGCCTGCATCTGGACGGCCTGCGAAAATCATCAGAAACCTATGAGGCCTTTGACCCGGGACTGGTGTTGGGCCGGCAGTCGCGCATTATCATCACGGACAAATCCGGCCGGGCCGGGGTGGCAGCCTGGCTGGAGCGGGAATTCGGCATGCCTGCGGCAGACAAGGAGCACCCCCTGGTCACGGCCCTGCTGCACGTGGTCACCCAGGCTGGGGAGCAGGGACGGGCGGCACCGTTCTCCAACGGCGAACTCAGGGCCATGGCTCTGTTGTTTCATCCGCCAGTGCCTCAGCAATCCTGGTATCATCTGTATGAAAAAGCCCTGTGTGCCATGGAACAGGCCATGACGCTGGTGCATGCCTGCCAGGACGCCCTGTTGCTGGAGCCGTTACAGCAGGCGCGCCCCGTCTTTCATGGGCTACGCCTGTTGCATTGCACGGATGGTCATGGCACATGCAGAATTGGCAGGTGGGGATGCTGTACCTTGGACGAGGCCGTATTGACCGACCTGCCCCTCGGCATCCCGGGACAGGTGCTGCCTTGCCTGGAGCAGGGACGCCTGGGGTGGGTCCTCGCCATGGCCACACCTGAGGGCGGGCGGCTGACCGCCGTGTGGGATCTGATGACGTTTTGGCCGCAGGAGGATGCATGCCCCGGAACGTGACTGCGCTGATGCTTGTGCTCGCCTGCCTGGTCGCAGCGCTGACGGCCGGGTGCGGCGGTGGCGCGGCCACGGACAAGCAGCTCAGGGGCACCTACAAGCCGTACACCATCCGCGGCAAGACCTATCGACCCCTGCTTTCGGCGGACGGGTTTTCCGAAAAAGGCCTGGCCTCCTGGTATGGTCCGGGGTTCCACGGCCGGCGCACGGCCTGCGGCGAGGTCTACAACCAGCATGCCATGACCGCCGCGCACAAGATTTTACCCATGCAGACCATGGTGGAAGTGGAAAATCTGGAGAACGGGCGCAAGACCGTGGTGCGCATCAACGACCGCGGACCCTTTGTCTCCCAGCGCATTATTGATTTATCCCACGCCGCGGCCAAGGAACTGGGCATCATCGGCACCGGCACGGCCCGGGTGCGCATTGCGGCAATCGGGGATGTGCCCAATTACCGCAATGGCGACTTCACAGGCACGTTCTACGTGCAGGTGGGGGCGTTCACGGTGCGGGAGAACGCCACTCGCCTGCTGAGGGCGCTGAAAACCGAAGGTCGCACCGATTCCCGGGTGGTGGAATCGGACATTGGCGGCCGGATGTTCTGGCGGGTACAAATGGGAACGTGGCAAAGCCTCTCGGCGGCGGAAAACGCTCGCCGGGCACTGAACTCCCGGTTTCCTGGGGCGTTCGTTATTGCTGATTGAGCTCGGCGCGGAACTTGCGCGAGAGCCGGAAGACAACCACCTTGCGCGGGGGCAGGGTGATGGTCTCGTCGGTCTGCGGATTGCGGCCCTTGCGCGCCTGCTTGTCGTAGGCCTCGAACTTGCCGAACCCGCTGATGAGCAGGGCATGGTCCTTCTTGATGGCCTGCTTCATGATCTTGAGCAGCGACTCGACGATATTTTTGACTTCCGCACGATTGCGGTTGGTTTTTTCATAGATGGCATCAACGATTTCTGCCTTGGTCAATGTCTTGTCGCTCATACGGAATCCTTTCAAGTCGCTGGTCGCTGTCTGTGAGGGGGCCTATGCCGCCGCGATGGCTGCGTGAATGCGTGCCGCCATGGCGGCCATGGCGTCGGGACTGTCGTAAGGGCGCTGGGGCCAAAGCGTCAGGCCGTCGTGGTCGAAGCGCGGAATCAGGTGAAAATGGGCATGCATGACCACCTGGCCGGCGGCGGGGTGGTTGTTCTGCATCAGGTTGATGCCCTGGGCTCCCGTGGCCGCCATCACCCCTCGCGCCACACGGGAGAGGGCGTCCAGCAGGTCCCCCCCCATGGCCTGCGGGAGGTCCATCAGCGTCACGTGATGCGCCGTGGGCACCACCAGCGTGTGTCCGGGATGCACGGGATTCAGGTCCAGGAACGCCAGCACCGAGTCCGTGCGCAACACGGCTTGACAGGGAATGATTCCCTGGATGATCTTGCAGAAAATACAATCGGCATCAAACATGAACGCATTCCTTACTGCTCAAGGACACACAGCCCGGATGGCTGCCGTCATTACTCGGCCGGGCCTGTCGGCCCCACGTGCGGCAGAGGGTGGACGCCCCTGCGGCGCTGCAGCCATGTTTCTATCTGTTTTCTTTGGATTGTCAAGGTGTTAGAGTCAAAATTCAGTCCCATAGAAAACAGGTCATGGAATCTTACTTGTTGGTATAACTGAATGTATGGCGTTGTTCAAGGCATTTTCCCGGCGCCATTCACTTTTTCCTGGGATTTTGCTTTCGGGAGGGCTCCATGTCCGCGCTGATCCGCCGGCTTCCCTGGCCGGAGGCCCCGGCCGCGCGGGCCGGGCGGGGGGGGCGAATCTGGCCGGTGCTCCTGCCTTTTGCTGGCTGCCCGCGGCGGTGTCTGTATTGCCAGCAAGAACGCCAGACGGACACCCCCGCGCGCGATTTGGAATCCGCCTTTGCCGCCATGCAGGAAGCCATGGCCGCCGCGCCAGCGGGACGGACTTGGGACGAGCTGGCTTTTTACGGCGGCAGCTTCACGGCATTGCCCGAGGTGTGGATTGAGCGGTTTCTGCAGGCCGCCGCTGTCTGGAAACGCCAGGGGCGCATCCGCCGCGTGCGCTGTTCCACCAGGCCAGACGCCGTGGACGCCGCGAGCCTGGCCCGGTGGAAGGCCCTGGGCTTGGACGTGGTGGAGTTGGGGGTGCAGTCGTTTCAGGAGCATGCCCTGGCCGTATCCGGCAGAGGCTATGACGGGGAGACCGCCCGCCACGCTTGTGGTCTGGTGCGCCAGGCCGGCCTGGGCCTGGGCGTGCAGCTCATGCCCGGTTTGCCGGGGCAGCAGCCGGGGGAGGCTGGGCAGGATGTGGCGCAGGCCCTTGCCTTGCGTCCGGAGGGCATCCGTCTGTATCCATGCCTGGTGCTGGAGGACACGGCCCTGGCGGCCCGCTGGCGGCAGGGCCTGCATCGGCCGCGCCCCCTGGAGGCCATGGCCTGGACCCTCGGGCGGGCCGTGTTGCGTTGCTGGGAGGCGGGGGTGCCGGTGTGGCGCATGGGCGTGCTGGAATCACCCGCATTGGCCATGCACATCCTGGCCGGGCCGCGACACCCCGCCCTGGGTACCATGGCCCGCAGCCGCGCGATTTTCTTGTGGATGCGCCGCCACATCCCTCGCCGGGAAGCCGCCCCTGATCCGCCGGTGCGGCTGATACTGCCGCGGCGCGCTTCGGGCGAGTTCTGGGGGGTGGCCGGGGAGATGCGTCCGCAGTATGCGCGTCTGGGCGTGCTTCCTCGCCACGTTGCGTGGCACGATGCAGAGACGGTGGAGATCATGGAGCGCATGGCGTGAATATCTTATTGTTGGAGAGCCCCCGGTTTCTGCGCGTCTTGCAGTCCCTGGGCTGCAACGTGCTGTACCTGGGGCCGCATCCAAGTCCGGATGCCCGGGCCGGCCAGCAACTGACCCGCATGTGCCACCACCGGGAGCTGACGTCCATCCTCCAGGCACGCGGATTCACCCCGGATGCGGTGCTCTGGTGTGACCACGGCTACCTGCCCTCGGTGCTGGGATTCGAGGCCCTGCCGTGTCCCGTCATCGGCCTGACCATCGACGACTACTGCAACCCCTGGCACATCCCCCTGTCCATGGCCTTTGACCTCGTGCTGGTGGCGCAGAAGGACTATGTTCCCCTGTTCGAGCAGGACACGGCGCCCCGGGAGGACACGGCGCCCCGGGAGGGCGCGATGCCTCGGCAAGGCCGGCAGGTGGGGCGGCAGGTCAGGCAGGTCAGGTGGTCCCCCCTGTTCTGCGATGCAGACGTGGACCAAGACCCCGGCCTGGCGCGGGACATTCCCGTAAGCTTCGTGGGCACCCTGCGGCCGACGAACATTCCGCAGCGGCTTCCGTTTTTGGAAACATTCCGCAGGCATGCCCCCCTGGTGATGCTCCAGGGCCGCTATGTGCCGGTATTCGCGCGCTCGCACATCGTCCTGAACCAGACCGCCGCCGGGGAGCTCAATTTCCGCATCTTCGAGGCCGCCGCCTGCGGCGCCGCCGTGCTCACCGAAGACACGGGCAACGGCCTGTACGACCTGTTTGTCCCCGGGGAAACCATCCTGCCGCCCTATCCCAGGGGAGATGCGGTCGCCGCCGCCGCCGTGGCCCGTCATTGGCTGGACCGACCCGAGGACCTGCGCCGCATTGCACAGCAGGGACAAGCCCTGGTGCTGGCCGAACATACCTTGCAGGTCCGGGCCCGGATGCTTCTGGACGACATCCGCCACCTGTCCCAGACCGGTGCGCCAGCCTGGCGCAGGCAGCACCAGGACCAGATACGCCGGAGCCTGGCCACGGCCTGCGGGTTCATCGCCGCGGAACTCACGCAGCCGCAGTTCCAGAAAATGCAGCAAACCTACCTCAACCTGGCCCAGGCGTATCCCGCCATGTGGGGTCGCCTCTGACGTGCAGTCCAATTTCCCTTGACTTGGAGAGGGTCAATTCGTACACCATGGGTGTTATTGATTAATAATACATAGCACCTCGGAGTGTACGCCGTGCGTTTCGTCTTCTTTTTCCGTCCCTTGGCCCTCCTGGTCATGGCAATGTTGCTGCAGACGGCCGCGGCTCAGGCCGGGACGCGCCAGATCACCGATGCCCTGGGTCGGACGGTGGAGGTGCCCCGGGACGTCCGCCACGTCATCGCCTCGGGGTCCGGTTGTCTGCGGCTGCTGACGTATCTGCAGGGGCAGGACCGCATCGTGGGGGTGGATGATATCGAGGTCCGCCGCCGGCAGTTCGACGCCCGACCCTATGCCCTGGCCAATCCACAGTTCAAGGATTTCCCAGTCTTCGGTGAGTTCCGCGGTTTTGACCGGCCCGAACAGATTTTGATGCTGAATCCGCAGCCCCAGGTGATCTTCAAGGTCCACAACGCCGGGTTGGGCACGGACCCCGAAGAGCTGCAGGCCAAGACGGGCATTCCCGTGGTGGTGGTGGAGTACGGCAACCTGGGCGCCAATCGTGCGGCATTCTATGCCACCCTGCGGCTCATGGGCGAGGTGCTGGGCCTGCAGCCCCGGGCCGAGGCTGTGGTGGCGTTCTTCGAGACGCGCATTGCCGACCTGCAGGCCCGGGTCAAGGACGTGCCGGATGCGGCGCGGCCATCGGTGTTCGTGGGGGGCATCGCCTCCCGCGGGCCGCACGGGTTCCAGTCCACGGAGCCGGAGTATCCGCCCTTTGCCTTTGTCCAGGCGCGCAACTTGGCTGCCGGCGAGAAGGGGTCCCAGGGGGCGCAAGGGGCCGGGGGAGTGGTGGAGGTGGCCAAGGAACAGATTGTGGCCTGGAATCCCGACGTGCTGTTTCTGGACCTTTCCACCCTGCAGCTGGGCGATGCCGCCGGCGGCCTGCATGAGCTCAAGACAGATCCCGCCTACCAGACCCTCACGGCCGTGCAACAGGGCAGGGTATATGGCGTGCTGCCGTACAACTGGTACAACCAGAATTTCGGTTCCATCCTGGCCAATGCGTACTTCATCGGCTCCCTGCTATATCCGGACCGCTTTGCCGACGTGGACCCCGCCGAGGAAGCCGATGCCATCTACACATTTCTGGTGGATAAGCCGGTCTTTGCGGACATGAACGCCCTGTTCGGCAATCGCGCCTTCATTCCCATTCCCCTGCGGTAACGGCATGATGCAGCGTCCTGCCGCCGGCACGGCCGCGGAGTACCGCCGGCATCTCGGCAGAAAAATCCTGGTGCTGGCCGGACTGGCCCTGGCGGTGCTGGCCATGCTGGCCGTGTCCGTGGCGGTGGGGGCGGCCACCCTGCCCCTGGGGGAGGTGGTGCGCAGCCTGCTGGGGCTGGAGGTGCCGCGTCAGGTGGAGGTGATCGTCTGGAATATCCGCCTGCCCCAGGCCGTGGCCTGTCTGGTGGCGGGGTGCGGCCTGGCGGCGGCCGGGGCGGCCATGCAATCCATCCTCCGCAACCCCCTGGGGTCGCCCTTCACCCTGGGCATATCCCATGCCGCAGCCTTTGGAGCGGCGTTGTCCGTGATGTTTCTGGGTGGCGGAATGATGACCTCTAAGGGTGCCATCGCCATCACCAACCCCTGGCTCACCACCGCGGCGGCCTTTGCCTGCAGCCTGGCGGCGGCGGGTGTCATCGTGGCCATTTCCAGGCTGCGGGGGGCCTCGCCGGAGGTGATGGTGCTCACCGGGGTGGCCCTGGGGGCCCTGTTCACCGCCGGCACCATGCTGCTGCAATATTTTGCCGACGACGTGCAGCTGGCGGCCATGGTGTTCTGGACTTTTGGCGACGCTGCCCGGGCCTCCTGGAGGGATTGCGCCGTCATGGCCGGGGTCACGGGAGCAGTGCTGCTCTTCTTCCTGGCCAGCAGCTGGCAGTACAATGCCATCGACGCCGGTGACGAGACGGCTCGCGGCCTGGGCGTTCGCGTGGGGCGCGTGCGCATGGCGGGCATGCTGGCGGCCTCCCTGGCCACGGCGGTCATCATTTCGCTCCTGGGCGTCATCGGGTTCGTGGGGCTGGTGGCGCCGCACATGGTGCGGCGCGTCATCGGCGCGGATCATCGATTCCTGCTGCCCGGCGCTGCCCTGACCGGCGGACTGCTGCTCCAGGCCTCGGACACCGCGGCCCGGCTGATGCTGGCGCCGCACGTGCTGCCGGTTTCTGTCCTCACGGCGTTTCTGGGCGCGCCTGCGTTCCTGGCCCTCATCCTTGGGAGGAGAATGTCATGATTGTTCAAGCAGATGCCGTCTCGTTCTCCTATGCAGGGCGTCCCGTGCTGCGGGAGGTGTCTTTCCACGCCGCCCCTGGCGAGCTGGTGGCCATCCTGGGACCCAACGGCGCCGGCAAGACCACACTGCTCAAGTGCATCAATGCCATGCATCGGCCCCTTGCCGGCACCGTGCTGGTGGAGGACGGCAACGTGCTGCGCATGACGCCGGCGGAGGTGGCCCGGCGGGTGGGCTACGTGGCCCAGCGTTCGGACACGGCGCGGCTGACGGTGTTCGACGCCGTGCTCCTGGGCCGGCTGCCTCACCTGCGCTGGAAGGCCGGGCCGCGGGATCTGCAGCTGGTGGAAGCCGTGCTGGCCCGCCTGCGCCTGGGCGGCATGGCCCTCCGCCACATCGACACCCTGAGCGGGGGCGAGCTGCAGCAGGTGTGCGTGGCCAGGGCCCTGGTACAGGAGCCGCGCCTGCTGTTGCTGGACGAGCCCACCAGTTCTTTGGATTTGAAAAACCAGCTGGAGGTGCTGCGTCTGGTGCGCCGTGCCGTGGATGAAGGCCAGGTGGCGGCGGTGATGACCATGCACGACCTGAACGCCGCCCTGCGTTTTGCAGACAAGGCCGTGCTGCTCAAGGAAGGCCGGGTGCTGGCGGCCATGGCCGTGCAGGATATCACCGCCGAGGTGGTGGAGGCCGTGTACGGCGTGCCCGTTCTCATCCATCAGGTGAACGGGGTGCCGCTGGTGGCGCCCTGTCTGTGATGTTCATGTCTGTTCAGGAGGTCGTATCCATGTCTTGCTCCATTCCGCAGGAAACCATTGACCAATGCATCGCATTCCACGGGCACAGCTGCCCGGGGCTGACCATCGGCATCCGCGCTGCGGAATATGCCCGGACGCGTTTGAATCAGGATGGGGGGGCGGAGCTGGTCTGCGTGACGGAAACCGACATGTGCGGGGTGGATGCCATCCAGTTCCTCACCGGGTGCACCGTGGGCAAGGGGAACATGATCCACCGTGATTACGGGAAGATGGCGTTCTCATTTTTCGATCGGCGCACGGGGGAGGGCGTGCGGCTGCTGCTGCGGCCTGAATCCCGGCAGGATATCGATGCGGCCCTGGCCCCGCGCCAACGCGCCCTGGACGAGCAATACACCCCCGAAGGGGCCGCCGCCGTGGCTGTCTTGCGCCAGCAGCTGCAGGACCGCTTCATGACCTTGCCCCTGGACGCCATGTTCGAGGCCCAGCCCCTGCAGCAGGGACCACCGCGTCCGGCCAAGATCCTGGAAAGCTTGACCTGCGAGGCCTGCGGGGAAAAGACCATGGAGTCCCGCACCCGGCGGTTTGCCGGGCAGACCCTGTGCATCCCGTGCTTCCAGGCGCGGGAACAGAAGATCTGATGCTCCTTTTACAGAATTGATGGGCAGCGGGGGAGGGCAATGCTCCCCCGCGCCAGTTCCGGGGCGGCTCAACGCGTGGCCGACTCGGGAAGTTCCACGACGATGCGGTCAGCCTCTTCCTTGCGCAGCGCCACAAAATATCCGCCAATGCGGACCTCAATGGGGTCCCCCAGGGTGGCCACGCGCACCACTTCCACTTCCGCCCCAGGCAAAAATCCCAGGTCCAGGAGCCGTTGGCGCACGGCGCCGCTGGCGCGATGCCGTCGTACCCGGCAGCAGCAGCCGTGGGGGGCGTGACGCAGGGTCAGGCCGGGGGCAGCGTCGTGTGGGCAGCCGCAGTGTGTCTCTGCGGCGGGGTGCTGGCCGCGGCGCCGTTTTCCAAACCGATTCCCGAGCATGGTGCCTCCGAAAAAATTCCAGAAAGATATGGTTGACGAAATGATGATAATGAAATTAATTCTCGGGGTCAACGGAAGGGTGGACGTCTTCGGGTGTCGGCCCGCTGGGAAACGGAGCGAAAAGTCACGCGCCTTTTAGTTGACAATGAAATTCAGTATCGGTAAAAACCCCCTCATGCCGCCATGGTGGCAGTGCGAGAGGGGCAAGGCGGCGACGTTGCCGCCTCGGCCGCGCCCACGGGGGGCGGGCCGGTGCCGTGTTCGATCTTAAAGGAGGGAACCCATGCGGGTCTTGTTGTCCATGTTGTTCTGCGTTGCGTTGCTGTGCTCGGCCTCCCTGGCCTTTGCCCACACCCCCTTGTGCTCGTGCTTTGACAACGGTGACGGCACGGTGATGTGCGAGGGTGGCTTCTCCGACGGCTCCTCGGCCTCGGGCGTGAAGATGGTGGTGAAGGACGCTTCCGGCGCGGTGCTGGAAGAAGGCACGATGAGCGAAGTGAGCGAATTCACCTTCAAAAAGCCCGCGGGCGATTTCACCGTGCACTTTGAGGCCGGCGAAGGGCATGCCATCATCATCAAGGGCTCGGACATCAAATAATTTTTTTTGCAGCATGAATGAGAAAGAAAGTCACAGTCAAAATCGAGGAGGATGCATGTTGCGGCGCATGATGCTGGCTCTCGTGCTGGCCCTGGCCATTCCCGCCACGGCCCAGGCCCATTTTCAAATGCTGTACACCCCCGAAATCGCCCTGAACGAGGGCGGTGAGATGGTCCTGAAGATCGTCTTCACCCACCCCTTCGACGCTGGCCACACCATGGACATGGGCCCGGTGCAGGAGTTCTACGTGCTGCAGCAGCGTGGTTCTGAAGGCGAGCCCAAAAAGGTGGACCTGAAGCAGTACCTCAAGGAAATCAAATGGAAAGGTCACAGCAACGCCGCTGTGGCGTATGAGGCCGTGCTGCCCAAGACGGTGGTGCGCTCCATGGGCGACTATGTGTTCGTCCTCGTGCCGTCCCCCTACCTGGAAAAAGAGGAAGACGCCTACATCCAGCAGATCACCAAGCTGGTGGTCAACGTGGGTGGCGTTCCCGGCAACTGGTCGGCTCCCGTGGGTCTGCCGGCGGAAATCATCCCCTTTGACAAGCCGTATGCCAACTGGGCCGGTGGCGTGTTCCGCGGCCAGGTGCTTTCCGAAGGCAAGCCTGTGGAACACGCCGAGCTGGAAGTGGAATACCTGAACCATGAGCCGGACATGAAGGCCAACACGTTCAAGGAACAGGCCGCCGTGACGGCTCCCCATGACAGCATGATGACCATGGGTGTTCTGGCCAATGCCCAGGGTGAGTTCACCATCGGCCTGGCCAAGGCCGGCTGGTGGGGCGTGTGCGCCTTGGGCGCCGGTCCTGAAAAGGAATACCAGGGCAAGGAACTGTCCCAGGATGCCGTGATCTGGGTCAAAGCGTTTGAAATGAAGTAATTGTCCCGTGAGTCAGAGCGCCCCCGTTGCCCGGGCTCATGCGGGCGGCCGGGGCGTTCTTCTTCCCTGCATCGGAATGCGCATGGCCAGTGCAGGCGTTCGCAGCCCAAGGAAACGCTGCCATGTTATACGATAAGTTCTTGTACTTGCTGGATATTGGGGAGTTGGCCGCCCCGCCCTGCAAGTGCACCTGCACCTCCATTCACCAGTTTGCCGAGGCACTGGGCTGCGCCATCGACGCCAAAGACCATCACACCCGTTGCCATTCGGAACAGGTGGCCGTGCTGGCCTACGCCCTGGCCCTGGAGCACGGCGCTACCCGGGAAGTCGCCAGCGCCATCCACATAGCCGGACATTTGCACGATCTGGGAAAAATTGCCGTTCCCGACCATATTCTGCTAAAACAAGGTCCCCTCACCCCTGAGGAGTGGGCGGTGATGAAACTTCATCCCGAAGTGGGGGCCCGCATCGTGGCCCCGGTAAAGGCCTTGAATGAGGAGCAGGGGATTGCGGACATGATTCTGCACCATCACGAACGCTTTGATGGCCAGGGTTATCCTCACGGCCTGGCCGGGGAGCACATCCCCTTTGGCGCGCGGGTGCTGGCTGTGGCGGATTGCGTCTCGGCCATGATGCAGGATCGGCCTTACCGCCACGGCGCCTCCCTGCTGGACGCCGCCCAGGAAGTGCGCACCCAGGCCGGCCGGCAGTTTGATCCCGATGTGGCCCTGTGTTTCCACAACATCGTCAGTGTGTTCAAACGGCAGACCCCGCGCTGGGACGATTCGGATTTCTTTCTCCATCTTGCCTGTAGGCACGCCTGCCGCGAGGAACAGCGCGGACAGAACGGGCAGGCTGGCCACGCCGAGGAGGCTGCATGAGCGCAATGATCACCATGGTGCACACCGTGCCTGGCCGGGTGCGGATCAGATGCGGCCACCACCTGCGGGAGGCCCAGGCCCTGGCCGATGGGCTGGCCGGGGTCAAGCACACCCGCGCCAACCCGGCCTGCCGCAGCCTGGTGGTGCTGTTCGATGCCGGGCAGCTCACCGCCGCGGGCATCCTGGAGGCCCTAGCTGACCTGGCTGGGACGGATTCCCTGATCGCCAACAAGCACCCGGCGCCTTGCCGGGATCGACAATCTCTGGACCACTGCGCCTGCCCCGCACGACGCATCGAGGAGCCGTCACTGCGGCCCCATGCGGTGCGTTTCGGGGTGCTCTCCGCCGCCGGCTTGTGGATGCTGGGCCGCAAGGTGTTGCTCTCGGCGGCGGCGCCCGGGCTGCTGTCTCCAGTGGGGGCGGCGGTGCTCTTCGGAGCGCTGCCGCTCCTTACACGCATGGTGCAGGACTTTAGGCGGGGCAAGGTCAGCCTGGAGTCGTTCCTGGGCGGGGCCATCGTGGCCGCGGCCGGGGCAGGGGAGGTGGCCACGGCCCTGGAGGTGTTGTGGATCAACACCGGCTCGGACCTGCTCACGGCCCACATGGCCCGCCGGTCCCGGCGCAGCATCAAGGCCATGCTCAAGGAAACCGCCCACCACACCTTCGTGGTGCGCGATGGGGTGGAAGTGGAGACGCCCACCGCAGCCCTGCAACCCGGGGATATCCTGGCCCTGCATGCCGGGGAACGCATTCCCGCAGACGGCCTGGTGATTTCCGGCGAAGCCCTGGTGGACAGCTCTTCCATGACCGGCCGTGCGGAGTTGGAAGCCTGCGGCGTTGGTGCCAGCGTGTACGCTGGCAGTGTGGTGCGGCGCGGGGTCATCCACGTGGAAGCCCGCTGCGTGGGGGAGGAAACCTACCTGGCGCGCATCTTTGACAAGGTGGAGGCCGGCCTCTCCCACCGTTCCGACATTGAACACATGGCCGATACCCTGGCCCGGCGGACCATCACCATCGGCTTCCTGGTCACGGCGGGCACCCTGGTGTTCACCCAAAGCCTGTGGCGGGCGTTCACCGTGCTGCTGGTGATGGCCTGCCCGTGCGCCACCTCCCTGGCGGCGTCCTCGGCCATCAATGCGGCCATCGCCGGCGGGGCGCGGGAACGGATCATCTTCAAGGGCGGACGTCCCCTGGAGCGCTTTGCCGGGGTGGATGCCGTGTGCCTGGACAAAACCGGCACCCTCACCGGGGCGCGGCCGCACCTGGCCGCCATTCACACCATGGATGGCCTGGACGAACACGCCGTGCTGCAGCTGGCGCTTTCCGCCGAGGCGCACAACCACCATCCCCTGGCCGAGGCCATCAAGGACCATGGCGCCTCCCTGGGCCTGGAGCCCCAGGGGCACGAGCGTTGTGAATATTTCCTGGGCCAGGGCGTACACGCCGTGGTGGACGGTCAGGACGTGCTGGTTGGCAACTACAAGTTGTTGCAACGGTTTGATATTCCCTTTCCGCAGGGGGATTTGCGGGTCAGCGCCATGCAGGCGGACGGCCTGACCGTGCTGTTCCTGGCCCGGCAGGGCGCGGTGCAGGGCCTCTTTGGCGTGGCCAACCCCATGCGCCGGGATGCCGGCCTGGTGGTGGAGTATTTCCGGGACAACGCAGTGGACGTGCACCTGGTCACCGGCGACGAAGCCTTGACCGCCCAGGCCCTGGCGCAGGAGCTGCGCATTCCCAACCTGCTGGTGTCTGCCTTGCCGGAGGACAAGGCCCGGCTGATGGCCGAACTGCGTCGGCAGGGCAAACGGCCAGCCATGGTGGGGGACGGTGTGAACGACGCACTGGCCATGGTGGAGGCGGAAGTAGGTGTGGCCCTGGGCTCCCATGGCAACGAGGCTGCCCTGGAGGCCGCGGACATCGCCCTCATGGGAGAGGACCTGGAAGGCGTGGTGCGGGCGCACCTGCTGTCTCAACGGACCATCCGCATCATCCACGAGAATTTCTGGCTCGCCACGGGCAGCAACATCCTGGGCGGCCTGGCCGGCGCCCTGGGGCTCCTGGGGCCGGTGGCGGCCGGGCTGCTGCACATCGGCCATACCTCGGCCGTGCTGCTCAACTCCGCGCGGTTAATGCAGGTGAAAAAAGCACATCCTGTAAAGAAACGTAAAACCACCCAGCCAGTAACACAATTTGCATGATAGTAATAATCATTGCAGTTATCATGGGTTGTCAAGGATTCTCAGCGGGGCTAGCGTGGCAATGAACGTGCCGGATCAGGATGATTTGCGTCAGAGAATACATGGGTCCGGTGTCATCAACAGCGTCCACGGCGAGACCGCTGGGCCGCGAAAGGACAAGGCAATGAATCCGAAAGACCTTCTCGTGCTGCGCCAGTATGCCACAGTGGCGCACCACATTCCGGGACGGCTGCGGCTGGTGTTTGATCCGGCCATCCAGAAGCACCCGTCCTTTGCCACGTTGCGGGAGTCCGTGGGCATGCTGGCCGGCGTCAAGGGGACGCGGGTCAACGTCATGGCCAGGACCATGGTGCTGGAATACCATCCGGACATCATCCCCTTTGCGGTGTTGCAGGACATCTTCGCGCACCAGTCTTCGGACGAGCATGTATTGCATTGCGCGTTGCAGCTTGTGTCTCCCGAGGCCCAGCGCTGCGTGCAGTAGGCAGTTCTTCACCCCCAGCATGGAAGAAGGAGAGAGGACGCATGAACGAAATGGGCTTTCCCCAGTACGCCCCGCCGCCGGAACAGGCCGCCGCGGGGCCGATGTATGGGCAGGAACAGATGAACGCGCCGCAGCAGATGCCCGGCCAAATGCCCGGCCAGGCGCCCCAGGCCGCTCCCCAGGCCGCTCCCCAGGCCGAACCGGAAGGCGGCTGGCAGTACGGCAAGAAAAACGGCGGCGGCGAGGATGCCGCCAAGTCCTGCGGCGAGGATGCCGCCGTGGCCCAGGCACAGTACATGTACCAGGCTCCGCAAGCTCCCCAGGCCCCCCAAGCTCCCAAACATGAGCAGTACATGTACCAGGCTCCCCCGGCGCAGGCGCCGCAATACGGCCAGCCGGCAGCCGCGCAATACATGTACGGTCAGCCCCAGGGCATGCCTACCTTTGTTCCCCAATACGGCCAGCCGGCGGCTGCGCAGTACATGTACGGCCCAGGGCCGCAGCAGGGCGCTGCGCCGGGCCAGGCTGCCTATCAGGCTCCCTATCAGGCTCCCTATCAGGCTCCCTATCAGGGGCCGGGCCAGATGCCCCAGGCCCCTTCCCACAGCAGCGGTGGCGGGTGCGGGTGTGGCAAGCATGACGAGGCCGCCGGAGCGCAGGGCCTCGGGCACATGATGGGTCTGGTGAACGACATCATGAGCGGCCGTACGCCCAATCCCTCCTCCATGATGGGCATGCTGGAAAGCTGTTCCGCCCAATTCTGGAAGGGGGCTGCCGTGGGCGCGGCCCTGGCCATCCTGCTTACCAACAACGCCGTCAAGGACGCCCTGGCCGGCATGGTCGGCGGCTTCATGGGTGCCGGCCAACCTTCCGCCCCTCAAGGAGAATAGGATCATGACCAAGCAGCATTATGCCATGTCTTCTTCCGTGGCCACCGTGGCTCCTGTTTCCCGCGTGGCGTTGGGCGCGGGGGTGTTCGGGGCCGTGTTGGGCGCCTCCGCCGGTCTGGCCGAAGGCATCGCCGGCTACCGCGCCGGCACCATGGACAAGCAACAGGCCGCCATGCACACCCTCAAGGAAGC
>JAIWOE010000063.1 GCA_020217165.1 Desulfovibrio sp.
TTGTTTTTTTGACAATGAAGATATGACCACGCGGTCATTTTTCGTGTTGCGCACCAGCCGGGTTGTGGCTATTGTCCAGCTGCCTGCCGGAGGTCTCCCCCGCCGTGGCGGAGGTGAAGGCCCGCGGCACCCGGCCAACGCCATGCCCCAGAGCACACGACCAGTCTCATTACTCGATTGCCATTGAGGAAGGACGTTTTCCATGGATGTGTCCACACCCGTGATCCTCGGTCTTGACGCTGGCTCCGTCAGCGTCAAGCTCGCCGCCCTTTCAGCAGACGGCCGGCTTCTGGATACCGTCTACCAACGCCACAAGGGCCAGCCCCTGCATGTGGCCGCCTTGCTGCTTTCCGAGTGGGCCGCTCGGTTCCCCGGCGCACGTCTGGCCTGCACCGGCACGGCCGGCGCCTTCATTGCCAAGAAGCTGGAGGCCCCGGCCGTCAACGAGTTGGCCGCCCTGGCCCTGGCCCTGCAAACCCTGCATCCCGATGTGCAGACCATCATCGAAATGGGCGGGGAAGACGCCAAGTGCATTTTCTTGCGCGATGGGCAGGTGCATGATTTTGCACTGAATTCCGTCTGTGCTGCTGGCACGGGCTCCTTCTTGGACCAGCAGGCCGAGCGTCTGCAGCTGACCATCGAATCCTTCTCCACCATGGCCCAGAGTTATCTGGAGAAGGGCGGCGTGCCGGCGCGAATTGCCGGCCGGTGCAGCGTGTTCGCCAAGTCGGACATGATCCACCTGCAGCAGATTGCCACCCCCGTGGAGGCCATTGTCTCCGGCCTGTGCTACGCTGTGGCCCGCAACTACCTTGGGGCCATCATCCGCAATCGCACCGTGCTGCCGCGGGTGGCTTTCCTGGGCGGCGTGGCCCTGAATGCCGGCGTGGTGGCCGCCATGCGCGACGTACTGGCCCAGCCCGACCTCTTTGTGCCTGATCCGCCCACCATATATGGCGCCGCCGGTGTGGCCCTGAAGGCCCTGCAGGAAAAGACCGCCGTGCCCCTGGACGTGGCCGCCCTGGCCAACCTGGCCGCGGCCGAGGTGTTTACTGGCTCCGGACGCAGCCCCCTGGTGGTGGAAGGCGACAGTTTCAGCCAACGCCACCTGGCTGGCGGCCGTCACGAACTGGCCGCCGTGGACGAAACCGCCACCGGCGAGTTGGAGGCCTACCTGGGCATCGACATCGGCTCCATTTCCACCTGTCTGGCCCTGGTAGACGATGCCGGCCGCGTGCTCACCACCCGCTACCTGCGTACCGCCGGGCGGCCCATCGAGGCTGTGCGGCAGGGCCTGCGAGAAATCGGCCAGGAGCTGGCCGTGCGCAAGGGGCCCAAGGTTGTCATCACGGGCGTGGGCACCACCGGTTCCGGCCGGTACATGATTGCGGACTACATCGCCGCGGACGTGGTCAAGAACGAAATCACGGCCCAGGCCATGGGCGCCGTGCACCTTGATCCCACCGTGGACACCATCTTCGAGATCGGCGGGCAGGACTCCAAGTACATCCAGCTCAAGGATGGGGTCATCGTTGATTTCGAGATGAACAAGGCCTGCGCCGCCGGCACCGGTTCCTTTCTGGAGGAGCAGGCAGAAAAGCTGGACGTGTGTGTCAAGACTGAATTCTCTCCCATGGCCCTGGGGGCGGGCAGCCCCTGCCGCCTGGGCGAGCGTTGCACCGTGTTTATGGAAAACTCCCTGCAGGCCTCCCTGCAGCAGGGGGCGGGCAAGGATGATCTGCTGGCCGGGCTCTCCTATTCCATTGTGGAGAACTATATCAACCGCGTGGTTCAGGGCCGGCCCGTGGGCAGGAACATCTTTTTCCAGGGCGGCACTGCCTTCAACAAAGGTGTGGTGGCCGCGTTCGAAAAGTTTTTGGGGCGCCAGGTCACCGTGCCGCCGCACCACGACAACACTGGCGCCATCGGCATGGCCCTGATTGCCCGGGAGCATCACCAAACCACCGGCGCGGCGTCCACATTCAAGGGCTTCGAAGTGGCGGATCGCGGGTACACCCAGACGAGTTTCGCCTGCAAGGCCTGCGATAACCATTGTGAAATCAATCGGTTGAAGATTGACGGGGAAGAGGGTTACCTCTTTTACGGCGGCCGCTGCGAAAAATACGACATCCGCAAGGCCACCCAGTCCACCCTGCCGGACCTGTTCGGCTTCCGCGAACAGGCCCTGGAGGCCGCGCATCAGGCGTACATGGACCGGCACGAAGCCGTGGGTCGACCTGCCAAACGCGGTCGCATGGGCCTGCCGCGGGTGTTCTTTTTCCATGATTTTCTGCCCTATTACGCGACGTTGCTGTGGGAGCTGGGCTTTGAGCCCGTGCTGTCCCCGCGCACCAACCGCCAGGTGATTGCCCTGGGGGTGCAGGCCACCATGGCCGACACGTGCTTTCCCATCAAGGCCGCCCTGGGGCATGTGCGCCACCTCCTGAACAATGGCGTGGACCAGCTCTTCATCCCCAGTTTCACCAACATGGCGGAGGAGAACGGCCCCTTCCAGTACGGGCATGCCTGCCCCCTGACCCAGAGCTTCCCGTATCAGGTGCGCCAGGCCCTGGCCGAGTCCATGGATCCTGCCCAGGGCGGGCAGGGCGGGGCGCGCATCCTGGCGCCGGTGCAGGCGCAGCGGTTTGGCCGCAAGCAGCTCTTCCAGGGGCTCAAGGAAGCCCTGGCCGCGCCCTACCGCATCCGGGACGAGGAATTGCGCCAGGCCATGGACGCCGCCGAGCACGCCCAGCGGACCTTCCGGGAGCGCATCCAGACCCGTGGCCGCCAGGCCATTGCCGAGGCGGAAGCGTCCCCTGACCGCACCCTGGTGGTGGTGGGCCGGCCGTACAACGCCTTCGACATGGGCCTGAATCTGGAAATTCCCAAAAAGCTTGCCACCCTGAATGTGCAGGCCATCCCCATGGACTTCCTCCCCCCCGAGGAAATCCATGCCGAATGGCCAGAGATGTACTGGCGTTCCGGCCAGCGCATGCTTTCCGCCGTGCGTTATATCCGCAAGCACCCCAAGCTGCACCCCCTCATCATCGGCAACTTCTCTTGCGGGCCGGACTCCTTTATCGAACCGTACATGGAGCGCGAGCTGGGCGGCAAACCCTCCCTGCACATTGAGATTGACGAGCACTCCGCCGACGCCGGGGTGATTACCCGGTGCGAAGCCTTCCTGGACAGCCTGGAAATGCAGGAGCGCGCCCAGACCACCCGCCGCATCACCCCGCCCGCACCGGTAACCCGATCCCACGCGGGTCTGGCCGAGGGCGTGCGGCGCACGGTGTTCATTCCGCACATGTGCAACCATGCTTATGCCCTGGAAGCCGCCTTCGCCTCCTGCGGAGTCAAATCCGAGGTACTGCCGGAAACCACGCCCGAGAGTCTGGCCATTGGCCGCAAGTACGTGTCCGGCAAGGAGTGTTATCCTTTCTGCGTGACCCTGGGGGACATGATCCACCGCGGCATGCAGAAGGATTTCGATCCGTCCAACTCTGCCTTTCTCATGTGGGGTGGCACCGGCCCCTGCCGGTTTGGCCAGTACAACGTGCTGCAGCGCATGCTCCTGGCCAAGGCCGGCCTGGGGGACGTGCCCATGGTGTCCCCGGTACAGGATGCCAACCTGTATAAGACCCTGGGGGTCATCGGCAAAGGCTTTGCCAAACGCAGCTGGGAAGGCTTGGTGGCCGTGGATATTCTGCTCAAATTTTTGTACGCCACCCGGCCGTACGAAAAGGTGCCCGGCTCCACCAACCAGCTCTATGACGACGCCTTTGCCCGGCTCAAAAAGCTTATCGCCACGCCGGGCAAGGTGGATTTCCTGCCCCTGTTGGAGCAGTTCCGAAATGAATTTGAGGAGATCCGGGACAAGAACGCGCCCCTCAAGCCCAGGGTGGGCGTGGTGGGGGAAATCTACGTCCGTTCCAACCGCTTTGCCAACGAAGAGCTCATCGGCCGCATTGAGGCCATGGGCGGCGAGGTGTGGACGGCGCCCATCGACGAATGGGTCAAGTACATCAACTGGGGGGCGCGCATGGATGCCCGCATGGCCAAGGACTGGTCGCGCTTTCTCACGCTCTCCCTCAAGCACTGGTTCCAGGATCGCATTGCCCACAAGCAGGAAAGCGTGGTGGCGCCGTTCCATCCCACCATGCAGGAACCGCATGTGAACGAGGTGCTCAACAACGCCATGCAGTACCTGCATCCCACGTTCCGCGGGGAGGCCGTCCTCTCCGTGGGCAAGAGCGTGGACATGCTCAACCGTGGAGCCGTGGGCATCGTCAATGCCATGCCCTTCGGCTGCATGCCAGGGTCCATTGTCTCCTCCATGCTGCGCACCCTGTCGGAGCGGTTCAACGCCCCGGCCGTGGCCATGCCGTTTGATGGCACGGCCTCGCCCACCCTGCGTCTGCAGCTGGAAACCTTCATGGAACAGGCCCATGCCCGGTTCGAGCGCCTGCAGCGCGGTGCCAAGGCCTGACCTGCTTGGCCTGACCCGCCTGGCCTGAGCTGATCGCCAATCCTCCTTCCCGCCGGGGAACTCCTTGCACAAGGGGGTTCCCCGGTGCTGCGTCGGAGCCCTTGTGTTTTGGTCGCAATTCGCGTATCTTGTTGGAATGGATACCACTCCTACATTCCGCGCGGTGCGGGTCTGCGTGGCATGCCGGTGCTGACGGCCCATGGCTGCACCCACCGCGGCCAGGTGCGCCCCAGCAACCAGGATGCCTTTGTGGTGGACGCCGCGGCCGGGCTGTTCATCGTGTCCGACGGCATGGGCGGCGCCAATTGCGGCGAGGTGGCCAGCGCCAGGGTGGTCTCCAGCCTGCACCAGGAACTCCTGCCCCTGCAGCGCGCCGCCACAGGCACGGTCCCGCAGGCCGAACTGCCCAGGCCCTGCGGCAGCGCAACCTACACCTGCCTGGGAGGGGCGGATGTCGCCCCGGTGCTGGCGGCCCTGCAACACGCCAGCGCCCTGGTGCATGCCGATTCCCTGCAGCATCCCCGTTGCGCGGGCATGGGCGCCACGGCCGCGGTCTTGCTGCTGCATCGCGGGCACTGGCTGGCCGCCAACGTGGGTGACAGTCCCATCTATCTGTTCCGTGACGACCGCGTGCATCCCATGCATACGACGCATACCCTGGAAGCGGAATTTCGCCAGACCGGCACGACCACCGATGCAGGGGAGCTGGCCCGCGCCCGGCACATCCTCACCCGGGCCATGGGCATGGAAGGAGAACTTGCGGCGGATTACTGCCAGATGCCGGCCCGGCCGGGGGATCTGGCCTGCCTATGCTCCGACGGTCTCTCCAACAAGGTCTCTCCGGAGGAAATTTTGGCCCTGTGCCTGTGTTTTTCGCTCCAGGAGGCCTGCGAGAACCTGGTCGCCCTGGCCAACGCCAGGGGAGGAGAGGACAATGTGACGGTGGTGCTCTGTCGTTTGGGGCAGGAGGGTGGCGCCGGGGGATTCAGGGCGCGGCTGGGACGGCTGGTGCGCGGGTTTGTCGGCCCGTTTGCCGGCCCGTTCGGCAGGGAGGGGTGAGCATGCCCGGCATCCGCCTATATCTGGAAGATGGCTCGTCCGTGGTGGCGCCGTCTGGAGGAATGCCATTTGGGGCCGAGACTGAATTCACCCTTGGGCGCGGGGCGGAGAATGCCGTGGTGCTGCACAGCCCGGCCGTTTCCGCCGTGCATGCCCGGGTGCAACATCTGGCTGGCGGGTGGCTGTTGACGGATCTGGACAGCACCAACGGCACCCTTGTCAATGGGCACGCCGTCACGGCGCATTGGCTGCAGGACGGGGACGTGCTGGAGCTGGGCGGCCTGACGGTGCGGGTGTCGCTGATGGGCGCTTCCGAACGAGGCGAAGGGTCATGAGGCAGGATGCATCACGGCAGGCGCCGCTCCTGACGGTGACCAGCCATGGCCTGACCGATGCCGGCCGTTGCCGGCAGTGCAATGAGGATTGTTTGCTGCTGGACGACGGCCTGGGGTTGTATGTGGTGGCCGACGGCATGGGCGGACACCAGGGCGGCGATGTGGCGGCCCGGCTCACGGTGCGGGTCATGCACACGCATCTGATGCGCGCCCGGGCCGCCGGGGTGACCGGGGCTGTCGGGGAGAGGCAGCATCTCCCCGGGGCTGCCGACTTAAGTCCCGTGGCCCGGGACGTGCGCGCGGCCATCCAGGCGGCCAATCTGGCCGTCAAGACCGCAGCGCAGGAGAATCCCGATCTGGAGGGCATGGGCTCCACCGTGGCGGCGGCGTACCTGCACAAGCAGGTCTTGGTGGCCGCCAACGTGGGGGATAGCCCCATCTATCTGCTGCGCGGGGGCGTGCTGCGGCTGTTATCCGTGCCGCACACCGTGGCGGCGGAGCAGGGGGCCCGCGTGAAAACCCTGCCGGCGCCGCTGCAGGAGCAGCTCTCGCACATGCTCACCCGGGCCGTGGGCACCCGCGAGGCCGTGGAGGCCGATTTCTTCGAAACCATTCCCAGATCCGGCGATGTGCTGCTGCTGTGCACCGACGGCCTCACGGGCAAGGTGGCCGATGCCGAATTGCAGGCCGTGCTGGAGGCCCACCCCCCGCGGGAGGCGTGCGATACCCTGGTGCGTCTGGCCCTGGAGCGGGGCGGCGAGGACAACATCACCTGCCTGGTGCTGCAACTGCAGGCGGCCTGACAGGGCGACCCCCCGCCGGCTTCAGGCCCGGGGCAGCCTCACCGTGAAGGTGGTGCCCGCCGTGGGGGAAGAGGCCAGGGCAATGTCACCATGCATGGTTTCTGCCATGAGGCGGGCGGAGTAGCAGCCCAGGCCCGTGCCGCCGGGTTTGGTGGTCACGTGTTTTTCGAACACATGCTCGCGGATGTGGTCTGGGATGGCACCGTGGTTGTGCACGCGGCAAATGATCCAGTGCAGGGATCGCTCCAGGGTCATCGTCACGGTCCGGCCGTTGTCCGAGGCTTCCATGGCATTGGTTACCAGATTGGAGAGCATGGAAAAGATGAGCAGCTCCTCCCCCAGGGCCAAGTATGCGCCGGGCCCGTCTTCCCCATGCAGCCGCAGGATCAGCCCGCGCTCCTCGGCGGCGGCGCGGGCCTGGGCCACCACGTCCGCAGCCACGGTGGCCATGTCCACGGGCACGGCAGCCAGCTGGTAGGCGCGGCGCTCCATCTTGTACAGATCCAGGGAAAGGTTGATCATGCGCAGCATGCGCCTGCCCGTCTCATGCAGGAGCTCCAGGGACTTGCGATGCTGCGGGGGCAGGGTCTCATCCTCCAGGAGCAGGCGCGGCAGGCTGATGATGGCCGCCAGGGGGTTCTTGAGGTCATGGTGGGTGATGCGGTCCATCTCATCACGCAGGGCCTCGGCTTCCTTGAGGGCGGTGATGTCCTGCACGCTCACCAGGATCTGGTCCCAGGTCTGCTCGCTGCCCTTGGCAAACTGGGCGCGGATGATCACCGGCAGGGTCTTGCCCGTCAGGGTGCGGTGCAGGGTCTCCACCTCAAAGCTCGTGGCGCCGTTGGCGAAGGCCACCAATCCCTCAAGCACGGCGTCGTAGAGTTCCTGGGTGAGGACGTTGTCGAGGTGGCGCACCAGGGAGGCCTCATCCGGCGCCTCGAAGAGCTTGAGGGTCATGGCATTGACCTGACGGACCTTGATGAGGGCCACGGCGTAGCGCAGGGCCTGGGGCTGAGCCTCGAAATAGGCGCGCAGGTCTGTGATCCCTTGGGATTTGAGGCTGTCCAGGTAGCGTTTGAGGTCGGAATAGTCCTCGTCCCACAAAGAAATGGGCGAATCCTCGAACAGGGAGCGGGCCCGTTGCTCGCTGGCGAACAGGGCCTGCTCGGTCTGCTTGCGGATGGTGATGTCGGAATGCACCCCGGCCACCACCCTGGGGGCGCCGGCGGCGTTGTGTTCCACCACCTTGCCCCGGGCCAGCACGGGCAACCAGGCGCCATCCTTGCGGCGCATACGCAGTTCCACGCGAAAACGGCCCTGGACATCCATGCAGCTGCCGTCGCGCAGGGCCTGCAGGGTCGCCTGATCTTCGGGATGGGTCAGATGCTCAAAGGCGCCCCAGCGGGCCGGTATGTCTCCTGGGTCGAAGCCAAACAAGGCGGACCAGCGGGAGGAAGAGCGGCGCGCGCCGGTGGACAGGTCACACTGCCACAGGCCATCGCCGGTGGCAGCCAGAATCATGGCCACCCGGGCCTCGCTGGCGCGCAGGGCGGCCTCGGCCTGTTCCCGGGCGCGGATCTGGCGGCGCAGCCACCAGTTCCAGCCGAAAAAAAGCAGCAGCGCCGCACCGAACACCATGGCCATGACCACCAGGGTGCGTGTGGAAAAGACGGCCGGCTCCAGCAGGGAGACCGGACGCGCCGACGCCCAGCGGGCCAGGATGGCCGCATGTTCCTCGGGGGTGATGGAGGCCAGTCCTTTGTTCAGGATACGCACCAGCACGGGCCAGTCGCTGCGGACGCCCATGGTAAAGCGGTCCTCGTGGTAGTCGCTGCGGCCGGCGATGGTCAGGTTCAGCAGGTCGAGGTCCTTGATGAGCTGGGAGGCGGTGAGGAGGTTTTCCAGGGCTGCCTCGGCCTTGCCCAGGGCCACGGCCTCCAGGGCGCTTCCGGGGGAGGCGGTGATGAACAGGGGGATGTGCGGGAAATCCGTGCGCAGACGGTCGAACGAATAGCCGCCTTCGGCCGCGGCCATGGTGCGCCCTGTCAGGCTGTCCAGGCGCAGGGAATGGCCGTTACCGGCATGGGGAAAGTCGTGACGCACCACGATGACCGAGGGCACGGTGAGGTAAGGCCGGGTAAAGGCCATGAAGCCTTTGCGGCGCTCGGTCTCGGCCACACAGGAGAGCACGTCCAGCTCGCGGGTGCGGAGCTTGTGCACGGTGTCGGCCCAAGAGGGGTCGCCAGTCACCAGGAAGCGGATGCCCAGGCGCTCTTCCAGGAGCCGCAAGTAGTCCAGGCTCATGCCCTGGGGACGGCCCTCGCGGTCCAGAAACTCCATGGGAGGAAAGCCGGGGTCCACACCCACGCGAATGGTGGGATGCCCGGCGATAAAGCCGCGCTCCTCGGCGGTGAGGTCCAGCATGTCCGCCTGGGCCAGGGTCTGGCCTGGGATCAGGGCCAGGAGGCACACGGCCCAGATGGTGCACAGTGCGCAGCGCAGGCGTGCGGCGCAGGCAGCCGGCGTCTTCCAGGAGTGCATGTTCCGTTGTGTCCCGTGGTGTCCAGAGGTTCCTGTGGTCGTGCCGGGCCAGGGGCTGCGGAGCCAACGGCCGCCTTCGGCCTTGCCGCCATGCGGCGGATGCCCTACTCTTGTTCGAACCCTGCGCCCCGGCTCCGTTCGGCAGCTGCTTGTACCACCCTGCCACCCGGAACGAAAGGGGTTCTTCCCAAGTGTTGGCGTAAGGGGTGGGTGTTATCCTTCAACAAAAGGCCGTGCCCTCCATGCAATTTTTCCAACTGCGTTCGGTGCTGGCGGCACGCCGGCTCAAGTCTCTGGTCACGCTGTTTCTCAAGTATGGCCTGGGGGAGCTGGCCGGGATCCTGGGCCACCGCTACAAGGTGTTCCCCCGCCGCCAGGATGGGCCGGATGCCGTGCCCAATCTGACCATCTGGGAACGCCTGCGCAACATCATGGAGGACATGGGGCCCACCACCATCAAAATCGGGCAGATCCTCTCCATGCGGCCGGACCTGGTGCCCGCCGAGCTGTGCGATACCCTGCGCGAACTGCAGGAAGACGTCTACCACGAGGAGTACACTGACATCGTCAAGGTGGTGGAAGACAGCTACGGCAAACGCCTGACTGAGGTCTTTGCTTCCTTCAATGTGCGGCCCGTGGCCGCGGCATCCCTGTCCCAGGTGCACAAGGCCACCCTCAAGGACGGACGGGTGGTGGCCGTGAAGGTCCGACGGCCCAAGATCATGGACACCATCCTGGCAGACCTGGAAATCCTGCGCTTTCTGGCCGTGCGCATCCACGAGCGCGCCCAGTCCCTCAGGCCCTACAACCTGCCGGACGTGGTGGCGGAAATCAGCAAGACCCTCATGCGGGAGCTGGATTTCCGCAACGAGGCCCGCAACATCATCTTGTTCAACAAAATGTTCGAGGATGATCCCCAGGTGATGGCCCCGGAGGTGCTCCCGGCCCTGACCACCAGCGCCGTGCTGGTCATGGAATTTGTGGACGGCGTGCGCATTGACGAGTTCCAGGGCGACCTGGAAACCCGCAGAACCCTGGCGGAAAAGGGCCTGGATGCCGTGGTGCGCCAGCTCATGGTCCACGGCTTCTTCCATGCCGATCCGCACATGGGCAACCTCAAAATCGTGGGCAAGGACACCCTGTGCTACCTGGACTGGGGCATGGCCGGGCACTTTACCCGCGCCCAGCGCTCTGCCCTGGTGGATTACGTGCTGGCCATCGTGGAGAACGACGCCGAAAAGGTGGCCCGGGTGGCCCTGGCCATGGCCGTGAAAGTGCCGCCCTTGCTGGACAAGGAGCGGTTCCAGGCAGAGATCATGTTCCTGCTGGACACGGTGCGCGCCCCCCTGCACGGGGAGGTGAACCTGGGCCGCTTTCTGCTGGACTTGACCGGCCTGTGCCGCAACTATGGCATCGCCATGCGGCCGGATTACATCCTCATGGCCCGGGCACTCATCGCCACCGAGGCCGCGGGCCAGGCCCTGTATCCGCCCTTCAACGCCGTGCAGTCCCTGCAGCCCGTGGCCCTGCGCTGGCTGGTGAAGCGCTACTCCCTCCTGTTCTCCGACAAGCCCCTGCTGGAAGACATCCAGGACAACGCCAAGCATCTGCTGACCCTGCCCTCGCGCCTGGATACCCTGCTCAATGTGCTGGAAAGCGGGCAGTTCAAGATGGACATGAAAGTGGTGGACCACGAAGACATGATGACCAATCTGCGCCAGGTGTCCAACCGGTTGGGCGCGGCCCTCATCGCCGCCAGCCTGGTCATTGGGTCGTCCCTGCTGTTTTTGTCCAATATCGGGCCGCACTGGGGAGAGCTGCCGGTGTTCGGGCTCATCGGCTTCATTCTCTCGGGGGTCTTCAGCGTCTGGCTCATCCTGCATATGGTGATGAAGAGCGGCTGATTCCCTGCCGGCTACCCGGCCGGCAGTCGCGAGAACCGGCCGGGTTGATTGTTGAAACAAAACTCTTACACAGGGCGCATTGACAACCGGCCGGGAAGCGATACACAGTCCTCTGGCACCATGAATTCCCCGATCGCTGGCGGTCAGCCCATGGCAAGCCCATGGCTCCCGAAATCGCCGCCGCCTGGAGCACGCCGTGTTTTACTACTGGGTTTCCGCAGGGCTGTACGTCGGCGCCATCTACCTGTGCGTGCGGATGATCTGGCCTTCCCGCATGCCCCTGGGATGGAAGCTGGCCTGCGCCGGTCTGCTGGCCTTTCTGGCCGGGCTGCCGGCCCTGGTGACGCATCTGCAGTGGTATTATTCCACATTTTTCTACCATGACGGGTTCTATTGGCTCATGTACAGCGCCCTGGGCTACATGACCATGCTTACCCTGGCCCAGGCTCTGCGGGATACCGCCGTGCTGGCCAGGGCCACCCACCGGCGCTGCACGGGCAAGGCCTGCACCCTGCCACCACCGCGAAGAGCTTTCTTTCACGATATGGCCAACTTGGGCGTGGTAGGCTCCTCGCTGCTGCTCACCGGCTGCGGCGTGGCCCAGGCCAAGGGCCGGCCGGAAGTGGTGGCGGTGGATGTGCCCATCGCCAATCTGCCCAAGGAATTCGACGGCTTTACCATCGCCCAGCTCACGGACATTCACATCGGGCCCACCATCAAACGGCCCCAGTGCATGGATGTGGTGCGCCAGTGCAACGACCTGGGTGCGGACATGATCGCCGTCACCGGCGACGTGGTGGACGGCCACGTGCACGCCCTGGAAAGCGACCTGGAGCCCTTGGCCGACCTCACGGCCAAATACGGCGTCTTCTTCGTCACCGGCAATCACGAATACTATTCCGGCGCCGCGCATTGGATTCATCTGATGCAGACCATGGGGCACCGCACCCTGCAGAATGAACACGAGATGCTGGTGCGGGGCGATGCCCGGCTGTGCATCGCCGGCGTGCATGACGTGCAGGGCGGCTGGTACCTGGAAAATCACTGGACCAAGCCGGCCAAGGCCCTGGAACACACCGGCCGGCGCGATGCCACCATCATGCTGGCCCATCATCCTTCCAGCATTCAGGAAGTCTGCCAGTACAACGTGGACCTGCAGCTCTCCGGCCACACTCACGGCGGGCAGTATTTTCCCGGTAACCTGCTGGCTCGCTTTACCCAGGGGTATGTGGCCGGGCTGTACCGCCATCAGGGCAGCTGGCTGTACGTGAGCCGCGGCACCGGCTACTGGGGCCCGCCCATCCGCCTGGGCGTGCCGCCGGAAATGACCCTCATCACCCTGCGCCGGGCAACAGTCTGAGCCTGCCCTCCGGCGTCTGAGGACGGAGTGTGTTGATGGAGGAATCTCCCCCGCTGCTCGTGGAGCGACGCGGCCAGGCGGCCGTCCTGCAATTGGCCCGCCCCCAACGCCGTAACGCCGTGGATGTCACCCTGGCGGACGCCCTGCGCCAGGCCCTGCACCAGGCAGGTGCGGACCCGGCCGTGCGCGCGGTGATCCTCACCGGTGGGGACACCTGTTTCAGCGCCGGCATGGACCTGACGGCCTTCCTGGATGGCCAATGGCCCTGCATCAATGATGGCGAGGGCCGTTTTGCCGGGGTGACCGACCACCGGCTGGACAAACCCCTCATAGCCGCGGTGGAAGGGCCGGCCCTGGCCGGCGGATTCGAAATGGCCCTGGCCTGCGACATGATTGTGGCCGGGGAAGGCGCCTTCTTCGGCGTGCCTGAGGTGCGCGTGGGCCTCTTCCCGGCGGCTGGCGGGGCGTTCCGGCTCATGCGCAAGCTGCCGCCCAACGTGGGCCTGGAGCTATTGTGTGCCGGCACGCGCCTTTCCGCCGCCGAGGCGCACCGGTTGGGTTTGGTCAACCGCCTCGTCCCCTCGGGGACGGCCCTGGAAGCCGCCCTGGTCCTGGTCGAAGAAATTGCCCGGCAGGCCCCCCTTGGCGTGCAGGCCTCCCTGCAGCTGGCCCGGGCCGCCCTGGCCGCGGACGAAACCCGGCTCTGGGCGCTCAATGATGCCCTCTGGCAGCGCATCACCGCCTCCTCCGACGCCCGCGAGGGTCCCCGCGCCTTCCTGGAAAAACGCGAGCCCCACTGGACGGGAACCTGATGGCCGGCCTCCAGGCCTGCTGTCCCGGGGGGCATGTCCTCGCCCTGGAGCTGGCCGATTTCGCCGTGCGCGTGGTGGTGCTGGCCGGCTCCCGGCGGGTCCTGGTGTTTGATACGGGCAGCCGGCCGCAGGACCTGGCTCCCCTGCAGCCCCTGCAGCCCCTGCTGGCGGGGCGCGAGGTGCTGGTGGTCTACAGCCATGGTGACTGGGATCATGTGCAGGGCACGGCAGCCCTGGCACGGGTGCAGGCCCGGGCCGAGATCCGGGCCGAGATCCAAGCCGTCATCGCCCACGACGCCTGCGTCCCTCGCTTCCTGGACGATGCCCCGCGCCGGCTGGACCAGCTGCGTCGCGAGTCCCCCGGGCTGTATGACGACGTGATCCTCATCCCCCCGGACCTGACCTTTTCCCACGCCATGACCCTGGACCTGGGCGGCCTGACGGTGACCCTGCACCACCTGCCCGGCCACACCGCCGACTCCCTGGTGGCCTTTGTGCCGGAGCACGGCCTCTTCCTGGCTGGGGATACCGCCGAAATCCCCCTGCCTTGCGTGGACTGGGAAGACGCCAGCCTGGAGCACTGGATCGCCGGCCTGCAGCGTTGGCGGGACGATGCGCGCGTGGTCCGGGTGCTTCCGTCCCATGGTCCTGCCGGCGGAAGGGAAAGCCTGGACCCCACCATCCGGTACCTGCAGGCCCTGCGCGAGGGGCGACCCCCATTGCTTCCGGAAGCAATGCCGGCATTTTACCAGGAAACCCACCAGGCCAATCTGGAGCGGGCCGCCCGCATGCGGAGCAGGGCATGATCGTCTGCGATGCTGCCGCCACGGCAGCCCGGCTGCCGTATGCCGCGCTGGTGGAGGCCGTGGCCGACGTCCTGCGCGCCAAGGTGGCTGGCACGGCCCGGGCGCCGGAACGGCTGGTGGTGCGGCTGCGGCCGCAGGACCCCCAGGGCGGCTCCCTGCTGTGCATGCCTGCGGCGGATGCGGACGTGGCCGTGACCAAACTCATCACCGTGCATGCCGGCAACCGCCGCCACGGCCTGCCCGTGATCCAGGGCGAGATGACCGTCATGCGCGCCGACACTGGCGACCGCCTGCTGCTCCTGGACGGCGCCACGGTGACGGCCCGGCGCACCGCCGCTGCCAGCGTGCTGGCCATGCGCACCCTGCGTCCGCCTGAAGGATTATCCCCTGCCGGGCGGCCGTACGGTCCGGTGCTGGTCATGGGGGCCGGGGTCCAGGCCGCGGCCCACGTGGCTGCCTGCCGGGAGGTGCTGGGGGTGGAGCAGATTGTGCTGTACGCCCGCTCCCCGGCGTCCCCGGCGTCTGGGGCGGGCCTGGTCCAGGACGCCCGGGCTCAGGGGCTGGCAGTGGATGTCATCTCCCATCCCGAGGCCTTGCCGGCGGCGCTGGCGCGTTGTCCCGTGATCATTACCGCCACCACCAGCCCCGTGCCGGTGCTGCCGGATGCGCCGGAGCTTGTGCGGGATGATGCCTGCATCGTGGCCGTGGGCAGTTTTCATGCGGATCAGGCAGAGATTCCCGCGTCCATCATGCGCCGGGCCCGGGTGGTGGTGGATTCCCTGGAGGCAGCCCGGCACGAAGCCGGCGACATCCTCCTGGCCGGCCTGGACTGGGCGGACATCCCGGCCCTGGAGCACCTGCTGGAGGCCCCGCCGGCCTATGCTCCGGGTCCCGTGGTCTACAAAAGCGTGGGCTGCGCCTATTTCGATCTGGCCGCCGGCCGCGTGGCCGCAGGCATGGCTTGATTCTCGGGCCGCTGCGCGGTAGGTATCGGCAACGCTTTTCAACGCCGGATGCGTTGAGTATTTTCGCCCGACAGACTTCCAAGGACATGGCAGTGGAACAACACGCACGCATTTTTGTGGCCGGCCGTCGCGGCATGGTGGGCAGCGCCTGCTGGCGGGCCCTGGAACAGGCCGGCTGCACCAATCTCCTTGGCCCCACGTCGTCAGAACTGGATCTTACCCGCCAGGCCGAGGTGGAAGCCTTCATGCGCGACACCCGGCCGGACTACGTGATCCTGGCCGCGGCCCGCGTGGGCGGCATTCTGGCCAATAATACGTATCCTGCCGATTTCATCTATGTAAATCTGGCCATCCAGAACAACGTCATCCACAGCGCCTGGGAAGCCGGTGTCAAGAAGCTCATCTTCCTGGGCTCGTCCTGCATTTATCCTAAACACGCTCCCCAGCCCATCCAGGAAGAGCACCTGCTCACCGGCCCCCTGGAACCCACCAACGAGGCTTACGCCATCGCCAAGATCGCCGGCGTGCGCATGTGCCAGTTCTACCACCAGCAGTACGGCGCCAACTTCTGGCAGCTTATGCCCACCAATCTGTATGGTGACAACGACTCCTTTGACCTCCTGAAAAGCCACGTGCTGCCGGCCATGCTGCGCAAGTTCCACCTGGCCCGGCTGGCTCTGCAGGGCGACCTGCCCGGCATCCTTCGGGACGAAGCCCGTTTTGGCTCCATCCCGGCGGATATTGCCGCCTGCATGGGCCTGTCTCCTGACCGCGCCAGCCTCGCCGGCCAGCCCCGGGTGGTGCTCTGGGGCACGGGCACGCCGCGGCGGGAGTTCCTCCATGTGGATGACCTGGCCGCCGCCGTGGTCCACATTCTCCGGCTGGATCCTGCCGAGGCGCCGCGCCTGCTCAATGTGGGCTGCGGGGAGGACCTGACCATTGCCGAGCTGGCCGAGACCGTGCGGCGCATTGTGGGCTTTGCGGGAGAGATTGTCTGGGATTCGGAAAAGCCCGACGGCACGCCGCGCAAGCTCCTGGATGTGCATCGCCTGCAGGCCCTGGGCTGGCGGCCGTCCATCCCCCTGGAGGAGGGCATTCGCCGCGCCTACACCTGGTATTGCGACCAGCTGGCCTCATAATGGCCTGAAGGTTGCCTGACGGGAGACTCTCCCAGATGCGAAGTGCTTGACCCACCGCGGGGAATGTGGTTTTCAGGGCTCGGGCGCCTGCAAAGGCTTAATAGGGAATCCCGTGCAAGTCGGGAGCGGACCCGCCGCCGTGAGTCCTGGACAACTGTCACCTCCTCGCGCGCCACTGGGTGTTACATGCACCCGGGAAGGCCGGGGTGGCGGAGGACAAGTCGGAAGACCTGCCCGTCACGTGAGTCTTGCCACCGGCAACGCGGACTTTGCCGGCCTGGCCCTCTTTTGGACAAGGGAAATACGGCCCCTTCTCCCCGGCATGCGCACATGCGTCGCGGGAGAGGGGGCCTTTCTCGTTTGTCTTCCGTCCGCGTAATGCAAGGAGAACATTCATGAAACAGGCATGGCGCGTTGTGGTTCTGCTGGTGGCTGTGTGCATGCTGGGGGGTGGATTCGCCCAGGCCCTCGCAGCAGAGGGCGGTGGTGGTGGGCACCGGGCCACGCGGGAGGCCAAGACGGCCATCCTGCTGGTGGCCTTTGGCACCTCTTACGCCACGGCCCGGGGGCCCCTGCTGGCGTTCGAGGAGAAGGTTCGGGCGAAGTTCCCTGGCGTGGAGGTCCGCTGGGCCTGGTCCTCGCATCAGATTCGGCAGATGGAAGGCGCGGATGACGTGGATTCTCCGGCCGAAGCCTTCGCCCGGTTGATGGAAGACAGATTCACCCACGTGGCCGTGCAGTCCCTGCAAACCATTCCGGGACAGGAATTCCACATGCTGGTGGAAGCGGCCCGACGCTTTGAGGGCATGCCCAAGGGCCTGAAACGCATCACCGTGGGGCTGCCCTTGCTGGGAGCTCCGGAAGACCTGGAGGCCGCGGCCGCGGCCCTGCTGGCCGGGCTGCCCAAGGCCCGCACAGCCAAGGAAGCGGTGGTGTTCATGGGCCACGGGACGCACCATGCGGGCAATGCCATGTATCCTGCATTGCAGTATTATTTGTGGAGGCAGGACCCCCTGGCCTTCCTGGGCACGGTGGAGGGGTCGCCATCCCTGGATGACATTGTGGTCGACCTGGCCAGACACAAGCCCGCCAAGGTCTGGCTGCTGCCCTTCATGGCCGTGGCCGGCGACCATGCCAACAACGACATGGCCGGTGACGAGGAAGACAGCTGGAAATCCGTGCTCGCCGCCAAGGGGTATGCCGTGGAGACGGTGCTCGCGGGCACCCTGGAGAATGCGGGGCTGGTGGACCTGTGGCTGGCCCACCTGGATGAGGCCCTGGAGGCACTGCGCCAGTAGCCCCGGACAGGCGCCCCGGACAGGCGCCCCGGACCAGCAGTTCCGGACCAGCAGTTCCGGATCGGGAGCGGGACGGCACTGTCGGCGCCAAAGCGCCAGACGAAAAAAGGGGGAATTCTGCTGCATGCAGCAGAATTCCCCCTTGCACGTCACCCGTTCGGGTGTTGTTTATTCGTCAAAGCCGGTGAAGCCGCCACCGCCGCCGCCGCGGTTGCGATCGCCGCCTTCGCGGTTGCCGCGGCCGCCGCTGCGTTCGCCGCCCCGGTCACCCCGGTCACCCCGGCCACGACCGC
>JAIWOE010000064.1 GCA_020217165.1 Desulfovibrio sp.
ATGCTGCGGGAGCTTGGCTACCAACTGTAGCGCTGCACGGCGCCTCTCGTGCGGGCAGGGCCACGCCAGCGTGCGAACCGTGTGGCGGACTCACGGCGCAGGTGGCTCCGGGGCCGCCATGTATGTGGACACTTATTTTGAAGACACAACACCAGTCGGACTGTTGCCGGAAGGCGCTTGCCGATCCGACTGTTCGCTGTCGCATCAGGACAGTCCATGTCATACGACTTCATTGCGGAAAATCTCGCCTGTGTTCGCCAGGAACTTGACGCCGCCTGCCACGCCGCCGGACGCGATCCCGCCGATGTGACCCTGGTGGCTGTTTCCAAGTTTCATCCCGCCGCAGCCGTGGCCGCCGCCGCGGCTGCCGGCTGCATGGTGTTTGGCGAAAGTTACGTGCAGGAATGCCTAGAGAAACAGGCGGCCCTGACGCAACTGCCCATCCAATGGCACTTCATCGGGCACATTCAAAGTCGCAAGGCCAGGGATCTGGTCGGGCGGATGGCCCTCATCCATGCCGTGGACTCGCTCAAGGTGGCAACCATATTGCATAGGCATGCGCAGGAACAAGGCGTGGTGCAGCCTGTGCTGTTGCAGGTGAATGTGGGACGCGAACCGCAAAAGCACGGCCTTGCTCCCGAGGCGGTGGAGGCCGTGGCCCGGCATCTGGCGCAGCTGGAGGACCCGGCCCATGGCGGCATCCGGCTGGATGGCCTGATGTGCCTGCCGCCCTGGCTGGAGGACCCCGAGGCGGTGCGGCCGTTTTTTGCGCAGCTTGCCGCATGCAGGGCACGGTTGCAGGAGACCCTGGGCAAGGCATTGCCGCACCTGTCCATGGGCATGAGCCACGATTTCGTCCAGGCTGTGGCCGAAGGCGCCACCCTGGTGCGTATTGGCACGGCAATTTTTGGGGATCGCCCCTGCATGCGCCCGATGTAGACGATGTAGCCAAGGAGAACAGGCCATGGATCTGGCCACCATCATTGGGATAGTGCTCGCATTCGGTCTGGTGGTCGGCGCCATCGTCACGGCCGGATCCATCCTGACTTTCATCGATATCCCGTCCATGCTCATCGTGGGCGGGGGCACCTTTGGCACCATCCTGGTCAATTACCCCCTCAAGCACGTCATCAGTGTCATGGGTGTGGTCAAGAATGCCTTTTTCACCAAGGCCGAATCCCCCACGGACGTCATCTCCCAGTTCATGGAGTACGCCAACCGCGCCCGGCGCGAGGGCATCCTCTCCCTGGAGCCCATCATCAAGGAGATCGACGACGTCTTTTTGCGCAAGGGCCTGCAACTGACCGTGGACGGCCTGGAGCCCCAGGCCATTCAGGAAATTCTGGAAACGGAAATCTCCTACCTGGAAGAGCGGCACGAAAGCGGCGCGGAAATCATGACCGCCTTCGGCTCCTTTGCCCCGGCCATGGGCATGATCGGCACCGTCATCGGCCTGATCATGATGCTGCAGAACATGAGCGACCCCTCCACCATCGGCCCCTCCATGGCCGTGGCCCTCATCACCACCTTTTACGGCGCCATCCTGGCCAACCTGGTCTTTTTGCCCATTGCCGGCAAACTCAAGCTGCGCTCCAAGGAAGAGGTACTCATCCGGGCCATGGTCATGGAAGGCATCCTGGCCATCTCCAAGGGAGAGAACCCTCGTATCATTGAGGAAAAACTCACCAGCTACATTGCGCCAAAGCACCGGCCGCAGTCCAGCTAGGCAGGGATGTCTCCGTGGCCAAGCGGAAAAAAAAGCAGGCGCCGGCCGAAGGTGTGCCGGCATGGATGATCACCTTCACGGATCTGATGACCCTGCTGCTGACCTTTTTCGTGCTCCTGGTGAGCATGGCCACCCTGGATGAGCAACGCAAGCTGGTGACCCTGGGCTCGGTGCTGGGCAAGTTCGGCATGGGCGATGCCGGCATCGACGCCCGCTCCACCAAAAACGCCAAGACCACCATCGAGCCCGGCCCCATGGAAGACGTGCCCAACCTGGAACGCCTCAAGGATCTACTCTGGGAAGACCTGCAGAACGACCTGGACTTCCGCTCCAACAAGTTCATCGAAGTGCTTTCCCTCACGGCGGACGTCCTCTTCGAGCCCGGCGGCACCACCCTTTCCGCCCGGGGCAGACAGATCATTGACCGCATCCTTCCCGTGCTCCTGCGCATTGAGCAGCCCCTGCTCCTGGCCGGCCACACCTCCGTGGCCCGCGAGGAACTGGCCAACTACGTGGTGGCCTTCGAGGTAGAGGGGCTGGATTTCTCCTGGGATCTCTCTTTGTTGCGTGTCCTGAGCATGTACCGCTACCTGCTCTCCCGGGGCATGAACCCGGACAAGCTGCGCATGGAAGCCTTTGGGCAGCATCGTCCCGTGCACACCAACCAGACCGCCGAGGGCCGGCGCCGCAACCGCCGGGTAGATATCGTGCTGGACAAGCGCAATGCCAACTGGGAACGCGTGCTGGCCGCCCCCCGTGCCGACGACCTGCGCGGGGTGTTCGAATACAAGGACTTCCGGTTTGAGATCCGCTCCCCGGTGCGCCGCGAGGCCTCACAGAACGAGCTCCCCCAGGACGAAGGACGCTAGCCATGCCCCCGCGCGAGAAAAAACGGCGTGCCCAAGGCGGCGGCGGCTCCTGGCTGGTGACCTTTGCGGACCTCACCACCCTGCTGCTGACCTTTTTTGTCCTGTTGCTGACCATGAGTTCCATGGATCATTCCATCATCACCCAAATCAACATTTACTCGCAAACCATTGGCTACGTATCCAAACGCAGCGCCGGCAAGGTGCCCAGGCAGATAGAACTCATCGTCACCCTGCTGGAAGACCCGTGGTCCATCGCGGATAAGCCAAATCGGTTCAAGGAGTTGCTCTTTCCTGACGATATTATCCCGCCCGAGATTGACAGAAGCTCGCTGCTGGAGAACATTGCGGTATTGCAGCGTCCTGAAGGCGTGGCCCTGGTGCTGTCCGACAAACTCCTCTTCCGCCCCGGAGAGGCCCGCATCGCCCCGCCGGCCCGGGCCATCCTGGAGCGCATTGCCCAGGTGCTGCTGGCCATGGACGCGCCGGTGAACGTGGCAGGCCACACCGGCCCCCTCGACAAGGACGCCGACGACCAGTACGCCTTGTCCAAGGCCCGGGCGGAAACCGTGCTGGGCTTTTTGCTGGAGCACAAGATGTTTGTCCCCAGGTTCTCGGTCTCCTGCTACGGGCAGGACCAGCCCCCCGATGCCCGCCGCAACGCCGCGGCGGATCCCACCGGGGTGCTTTCCCGGAGCCGGGTGGAAATCCTCGTCAAAACCACGCCGTTCTTCCGCGGCTATTAGCAACAAGGAGAGGCGCACGTGCCTGAAATCGATGCCGATCAGCCCCAGAAAAAAGGCGGAATGCTCAAGTGGATCATCATCATCGTGCTCCTGCTGCTGCTTGGCGGCGGCGGGTACTTTGCGTACACCAAGTTCCTGGGCGGGGCGGACAACGCCACCCAGACGGCCTCCGAGAACCCCAACGCCCAGGTGGACGCCAGGCCGGGCGATATCCAGATGGTCACCCTGCCCACCTTCCTGGTGAATCTGGCCGATCCCCTGGGGCGGCGCTACCTGAAGATGACACTGGACGTGGAGCTGGTGAACAAGGCCGCCGCCGAAGAGCTGAACAAGCAGACGCCCAAGGTGCGCGATGCCATTATCCTGCTGCTCTCCAGCAAAAGCTATGCGGACCTGGCCACCCCGGAAAGCAAGCTGCTGCTGAAAAACGAAGTAGTGGAACGACTCAACCTCATTCTGGGGGGGGCGCGCGTGCGCAACGTGTACTTTACGGACATGGTGATCCAGTAACTGCGCCACGTGTTGGCACGTCTTTTGATGTAATGCCGCACATTCCCCCCCTTGCGACGGCACTGGCAGCCCCAACACCTCTTGGCGCCAGCCGCGTGAAACAGATGTGGAGCTTCCCATGAGCAACGACATGGATCAGGACAAACTGGCCGAAGAGTGGGCCGCGGCCCTGGCGGAACAGGAAGAGACGGGACTGGACGACGAGCCCATGGACATGCTCGGCGGCAAGGCCGGCATGTCCAGCGACGATGCCCTGGCCGAGGAATGGGCCCGCGCCCTGGCCGAGGACGAGGGCGACCGCGTGAAAAAGGACCGCGAACAGGACAAGCTCTCCCGACAGGCCAGAAAAGCGGAATTCAAGGATTTGACAGATGAGGCCAAAAGCCCGCGCGTGGACAACACCCGCCGCGAGCTGGATTTCATCCTGGACATTCCCCTGGACGTCTCTGCCGAGCTCGGCCGCAC
This sequence comes from Desulfovibrio sp., assembly GCA_020217165.1. Taxonomy (GTDB): domain Bacteria; phylum Desulfobacterota; class Desulfovibrionia; order Desulfovibrionales; family Desulfovibrionaceae; genus Megalodesulfovibrio. The sequence goes on from JAIWOE010000064.1 coordinate 4,314, forward strand.
CCGGCTGCTCATCAACGAGCTGCTGCAACTGGGCCAGGGCTCCGTGGTGGAGCTGAACAAGCTGGCTGGCGAGCCCCTGGAGATTTACGTCAACGGCAAGCTGGTGGCCCGGGGCGAGGCGGTGGTCATCAACGAAAAATTCGGCGTGCGCCTCACGGACATCATCAGCCCCATCGAACGGGTGAAGCAGCTTGGGTGACGGCCAGCCTCCCTCCGGTACTGCCTGCGTCGCCCCCCTCCAAAGGAAGGACCTCATGCGCACCGGCCCACTCACACGCCATATGCTGATGCTGGCATGCCTGCTTTGCCTGGGCCTGCCTGGTGCCCTGCTGGCCGATGGCGACGTGGAGCGCATGCTGCCGCCGCAGGATCCGCCCCTGTGGCGCGAGGCAGTTCCCGACACTCCGGCTCCCTTCTCCGAGCACGGCGAGGGAACCCAGGCTCGTCAGGGTGACGAAAACTCGACACCCCCGCCCCTGGCGCCACAGCTCGACTCCTCCAGCACCGCCCAAGGGCCGGTGCCACAGGCAGATCAGGTCCCTGGGGCCGCCACCGCCGGCAATGCCACCTCTGCGCCATACACGGGAACAGGCAATGCCCAGGGCAGGGCGCAGGATGGCGTGTTGAATGCGCCGTCCATCAGCTGGGCAAGTTATTTCAAGGCGTTGGGTGGACTGTTCCTCATCCTGGGCCTGGTGTTCGGCGGCCTGTACCTGCTCAAGCGCGTGGCGCCCCGGGCCGGGTTTGGCGGCCCCAGGGGCCGGCAGCTCCAGCTGGAAAGCACCCTCTCCCTGGGGCCGCGCAAATCCGTGGCTGTGGTCCGCTTTTTGAATAAGCAACTCGTGCTCGGGGTGACCGACACCCACATCACGTGTCTGCACATTCAGGAAGAAGATCATGCGCCAGAAGACGATGCCTATCAGGCCGCCACGCCGAACCGCCCCGACGACGCATTCAAGCATTTCGCAGATCGTCTCAAGGATCAGCACTAGCCTGCCCGCACCGGGCTTGGCCGTCCTCGTGGCGGTGGCGGCGCTGCTCCTGGGCGCCGCAGTTGCCCAGGCCCAGCCCTCCACCAACTTTTCCTTCCCGGAACTGAGTCTCACCCTGTCCGGGGGCCAGAACGAGCCGGAAAAGATCTCCACCACCCTGGAGATCCTCTTCCTGCTCACGGTGCTCTCCCTGGCGCCGGCCATCGTGCTTACGGTAACGAGCTTCACGCGCATCATCATTGTCTTTTCCTTTGTCCGGCAGGCCCTGGGCACCCAGCAGTTGCCCCCCACCCAGGTGCTGACAAGCCTAGCCATATTCATGACGGTCATCATCATGATGCCCACTGGCAAGGCCATCAACGACAATGCCCTGCAGCCCTACCTGGATGAACGCATCGGTTTCCGCGAAGCCCTGGTGCGGGCCGAACAGCCCCTGCGGGAGTTCCTGTTCAAGCACACCCGGGAGCAGGATCTGGCCATCTTCTACTCCATTGCCAAAATCGACCGCCCGCAGAACAAGGAAACCGTGCCCACCATCTTGCTCACGGCGGCCTTCGTCATCAGCGAGATCAAAACAGGCTTCATCATCGGCTTCCTCATCTACATCCCGTTCCTGATTCTGGACATGGTGGTCTCCTCCATCCTGCTGGCCATGGGGATGATGATGCTGCCCCCTGTCATGGTGTCCATGCCATTCAAGCTGTTGCTATTCGTCATGATTGATGGTTGGGGCCTATTGACGGCCTCCCTGGTGAACAGCTTCCTGGCCGTCTGATTGCATCTCCACTGGAACAATGCCGCATTGCCACGATAACAACGCCGCGCACGCACAAGGAGCAACGCCATGTCCCCTGATTTCGTCATCGGGTTTGCCAAGGGCGCCATTGAATTGACCCTGGAATTGGCCCTGCCCATCCTGCTGGTGAGCCTGGTGGTGGGCGTGGTGGTCTCGGTGCTGCAGGCGGCCACGCAGATTCAGGAGCAGACCTTGAGCTTCATCCCCAAAATCGTCTCCATCTTCATCGCGTTCATCGTGACCTTCCCCTGGCTGCTGGAAAAGATCACCACCTACGCCACCCAGGTGTTCGTCAACATTCCAATCTACATCCGGTAGGGGGGCGAGGGAGCCTCTGTGGGACTGAAGGCAGACAGCGTCTTGGCCAAAAAAAAGCCCCGGGGGAGCACGGTGCAGCGGTACCGTGTTCCCCCGGGGCGTAGGTGTGAGCGGGCGTGTGTTACTGTGGAATCAGTTCGACGCCACGTATACGGCGATCTTGTCCCCCGGCCTGATGGCCGAATCCTTGCTCATGTTGTTCCAGGCCAGGATATCGAAGGGATTGACCTGGAACTTGCGGGCGATGGACCAGATGGTATCGCCCTGGGCCACTTTGTAAATGGTCTTTTTGCCGTTGGGCTTGGCGGCATCAGCCGTCACCGGGGTGCTGCGCTGCGGAGCGGGCGATGCCGCGGCTGGCTGGGCGGCAGGGGCCGACTTGGCAACGGCCTGGACCTGCTGCACGGGCTGGGCGGCGGCGGCAGGCAGGTTCAGGGTCATGCCGATGCGCAAAGAGCCTGCTTCGGACAGGCCATTGGCCTTGAGCAGGGCCTCCACGGTGACGTTGTATTTTCTGGCCAGGGAAAAGAGGGTATCGCCAGCCTGCACCACATACGTAGGGGCCGGCTTGGCTGCATTCTGACGTTCCTTGGCGGCGGCGTCGGCGATTTGTCTAGCCGAAGGCACAGGCTGTGCAGCGGCGATGTCCCGGGTGGAGGGCAGGGCGATGACCTCGCCGGGACTTAGGTCCTTGGAACGCTGCTTATTGATTTTCATCAGCAATTCCACGGGAACCTTGTAGCGGGCCGCAATTTTTGGGAAGGTATCCCCGCGTTCCACCACATGCCAGGAGGTGCCGCTGCGGGAGGACCCGAACCCGGCCCTGGCGTCCGCACCCGAAAGTTCAGCCAGGGCTGCGGCCTTGGCCTTGGAGTTGGCCAGCACCGGTCGCGCCAGGAAGGCCTGCACCCGTTCCCCATGCCCCTGGGGCAGGTAGACGTGACTTTCGCCGCTGGGAGGGCTGACGGAAATGCGGAAGTGCGGGTTGTGGCTGCGGAAGGTGTCCCAGTCCATGCCCAGGTGCTGGGCCAGGGCCTTGAGGTCCACATTGGGGGGGATGCCGTAGCGCATGGGTTCGGCATGGGCCTGCTCGTTAACGGGAGCATAGCCCAACGCTTCAAGATTGCTAGCGATCTTGACCATGGCGATGAAGCGCGGCACGTACTGCAGGGTCTCCGGTTTGAGCTGGTTTTCCGGGGGCAGGGTATCGTTGCGCAGGGCCAGCTGGAAGAAATTCCTGGCGCCAGTGCCAGCCACGGCCCGACTGATCTTGCCCTCCCCGGCATTATAAGCGGCCAGGGCCAGGGACCAGTCCTTGAACTGGTTGTGCAGCTTTTTTAGGTAGGCGGCGGCGCTGTACGTGGCCTTCCAGGGGTTGCGGCGTTCGTCAATGTAGGTGGTGCAGGCCAGGCCATAGCGCTTACCGGTCTCGGGCATGAACTGCCACACGCCCATGGCCCCGGCCGGTGAGCAGGCAATGGGATTGTACCCGCTTTCTATGTATGGCAGATAGGCGAGATCCTCCGGCAGCCCCTGGGAGCGGAACACGCGCTTGGCATAGCCGATGTAACGTTCGGAACGCTGCAGCCAGCCGCGGATGTTGCTGTTGTGTTTGTAGTGCAGGTAGACGAATTCGCGCTTGATGGCCTGCCGGGCGTAGTCGTTGAGCTCCCAGCGCACGGTAAGGGGCGTGTTCAGAGCGGTCTTTTCCTGCTCGGAAAGCTCCACGCCGTCCACATTGATGGGCCCGGCTTCAAGGATAACGGCGTCCAGGTTGTCCAGGTACTCCATGCTCAAGGGGCTCATGCTGGGCGGCGTGGGCTGGGTGCTGGCGCAGGCGCCCAGCAGGGCCATGCAGGCGCAGCAACACAGCAGGCGCACGGCCCGCAGCCTGCCCGCGGCGGTGAGGGGACGCGTCATGAGCTTTTCCTTGCAATGGCGCGCTGAATGATGCATGTGCCTCGCTCCCTGCGGTGACCTGATGGTGCCGATGCCCGCCGCCCACGGGTTTCCCCGTGGCAACCGGTTCGACGAACAGCCAGTCCACTGGAGACCCAACGGAGTGCCGACAATGGTCCAGTGTGCGGCCACTATTGTGGTAGCAACATGAAAAAGTAATGTAAAGAAGTTTATTCTTTAATAATAATCTAGAGAAAATGCAAGATTCCCTTTCACTCCAGCGTAAGGCGGCGACAACGCATGAATGAGCGCACCCCCTCCGACTCCACTCACACATCAGAAAAATTGCAGTCGCGAGATCGAAACTTGGAGCAACAGGATTGGCTGGTGGGAAAAAAGGCGGTGCTGGAGCAGCTCATGGCCGAGGCGTCGCGTGTGGAGCAGGTGCTGTTGCTGAAGGGACGCCCGAGCAAACAGTTTCGTGAGATCATGGATGCATGCCATGCCGCCGGGGTGCGAACCCAGTGGCGCGACGCCCGCTGGTTCGAGTCCCTGGGGCCCGCCGGCAAGCAGGGGGTGGCGGCCCGGGTCTCGGCGGCGGCCTACCTCGATGGCGAATCCCTGCTGGCCCAGGCGGCGGAAGCCCCACTGCCGGTGGCGCTGATGTTGGATCAGGTCCAGGACACGCAAAACGTGGGCACCCTGGTCCGTTCCGCCTGGGCCCTGGGGGCTGGCGGCATCATCATGCCCAAGCACAACGCCGCCCATCTGGGCGCCGGGGCTGCACGGGCTGCGGCCGGCGCCCTACACAAGCTGCCCATCGCCCGGGCCACCAACCTGGCCCGCACCCTGGAGTGGGCCGCCCAGGCCGGCTGGCAATGCCTGGCCCTGCGCCGGGACGACGAGGCCGTTTCCCTGTGGGATGTTCCCCTGCGGTTTCCCGTGTGTTTTGTGCTGGGGGGGGAGGACAAGGGCGTGCGCCCCGGCGTGGCCAAAGCCTGCGAGGCCTCGGTGTGGATCCCCCTGGCCCGGGAGGCGGACTCCCTCAACGTGGCCCAGGCTGCGGGCATGGCCCTGGCCGTGGCCGCCATGCGCCACGCCAGCACCCCCTGAGGCCGCCCCGGGGCGCTTGCTCCTCGCGGCATCCTCATGCAACGCAGCTGGAGACAAGCCTGATGTGTTGCTTCCTGAAACAAGGCGATGGCGTATCGCCTTGTTTCAGGAAGCATGCGGACGTCTTCCGAGGACGGAACACCCCCGAAGCGCCTTGCGGGAGAGCAGGGCTTAATACCGGTAATGATCCGGCTTGAAGGGGCCTTCCACGGGCACGCCGATGTAGTCGGCCTGCTCCTTGCTCAGGGTGGCCAGGCGGGCGTTCAGGCGCGCCAGGTGCAGGCGGGCCACTTCCTCATCCAGCACCTTGGGCAGCACGTACACCTTGGCCTCGTGTTCGCGGGTGGCCAGTTCAATCTGGGCCAGCACCTGGTTGGTGAAGCTGGCGCTCATGACGAAGCTGGGATGCCCGGTGGCGCAGCCCAGGTTCACCAGCCGGCCTTCAGCCAGCACGATGATGGAACGGCCATTGGGCAGGGTCCACTTGTCCACCTGGGGCTTGATCTCGTCCTTTTTGCAGGCCGGATCGGTTTCCAGGGAATGCATGTCGATTTCCGAATCGAAGTGCCCGATGTTGCAGACAATGGCTTCATCCTTCATCTGCTGCATATGGGCATAGGTAATCACGTGGTAGTTGCCCGTGGCGGTGACGAACACGTCGCCCTGGGACGCGAATTCGTCCATGGTGCCCACTTCATACCCTTCCAGGGCCGCCTGCAGGGCGCAGATGGGGTCGATTTCCACCACCTTCACCCGGGCGCCGTAGCCCTTCATGGACTGGGCGCAGCCCTTGCCCACGTCCCCATACCCCACCACCACACAGCACTTGCCGGCCATCATGACGTCGGTGGCGCGCTTGATGCCGTCCACCAGGGACTCGCGGCAGCCGTACAGGTTGTCGAACTTGGACTTGGTGACGGAATCGTTGACGTTGATGGCCGGGAACAGCAGCTCGCCAGCCTTCTGCATCTGATACAGCCGATGCACGCCGGTGGTGGTTTCCTCGGACACGCCCTTGATCCTGGCGGCCATGGTCTGCCAGCGGGTGGGGTTCTGGGCGAAGGCTGCCTTGAGTCGGGCCACGACGATGGCAAACTCCTTGTTGTCCACGGGCTTGTCGAGGAGGGAGGGGTCCTTCTCGCACTTGACGCCATGGTGGATCATCAGGGTGGCGTCGCCGCCATCATCCACGATGAGGTCGGGGCCGGAGCCATCGGGCCAGGTCAGGGCCATCTCCGTGCACCACCAGTATTCTTCCAGCGTCTCGCCCTTCCAGGCAAAGACCTTGGACAGGCCGGCCTTGGCCACGGCGGCGGCGGCATGGTCCTGGGTGGAGAAGATGTTGCAGGAGGCCCAGCGCAGGTCCGCGCCCAGGGCGTGCAGGGCCTTAATGAGCATGGCCGTCTGGATGGTCATGTGCAGGCTGCCGGTGATCTTTAGGCCCTTGAGGGGCTGCTGGGGACCATATTTCTTGATGGTCTCCATGAGGCCGGGCATTTCGTTTTCGGCGAGCTGCATTTCCTTGAGGCCCCAGTCGGCCAGGGCCATGTCCGCCACTTTGTAGTCAAGGGTAAGGTCCAGGGGTGTTACCATGGGTGGAACTCCATTCAGGTCGTCTACTGTTTGCGTGCTATGACGCGAAGCAACCCCAGCCCGTGCGGCAGGGGATGGGCATCCGTGGATTCAACAACAAAACCGGCTTCGGCGCACCAGCTGGCCAGCTCGGCCGGTTCGAACCCCAGCCAGCGGTCGCCGTATTTCTTGCGCATGGCCTCGTGCTCGTGCCGGGCAAAATCCAGCACCAGGCACGTGCCCCCCGGCGCCAGCACCCGCCAGGCCTCGGCCAGGCCCCGGCGGGGTGAGGGCAAATGATGCAAGACCAGGGACAGCACGGCGCAGTGCGCCTCGCCATCGGAAAGGGGCAGGTGCTCCAGGTCCCCCAGGCGCAGGGAGACGCGGGATGCGGGCAGTGCCTCGCGCTGCACCAGGCGCGCGGCCTGGGCCAGCATGCGGGCGGAGCTGTCCACCCCGATCACGCGCTGGCCACCCTGGGACAGTCCCAGCAGCCCGGGCAGCAAGGCCCCGGCGCCGCACCCCAGGTCCGCCACCACGGCGCACCCCGGCCTTGTCTGCAGCACTTCCAGCACCAGGCCGGCCACGTCGGCACCGCCCAGCATTTCCTGCTGCATGGCATCCAGGCGGGGGGCCAGGTCGTCGAAAAAATGCCGCGTCTGGCGGGCGCGCTCCTCCACCACCAGGCGGGCGGCCTCCTGGTCCTCCGCGGCCGTGGGCAGGGAATCCAGCAGGGGCAGCATGGCCCGCACAAACGGGGCTGCGTCTCCTTCTGGCGCCAGGGAATAAAAGACCCAGGCGCCATGGCGACGGGCGGTCACCAGGCCGGCGTCGGCCAAGATCTTTAAGTGCCTGGAGATGCGGCTCTGGCCCATCTGGACAATGTCCAGGATCTCCCCCACGTTCAGCTCGTGGTGGGCCAGCAGGTGGAAGAGACGCAGCCGGGTGTGGTCGGCCAACGCCTTGTGGCAGGCGAGAAGGTCCATGGTGTGGATGTGGTTTCAGGAATTGCGCATATCAAGAAATATTGATAACAAGATTCCGCACATCGACGCTGTTGTCAAGGTTAAAGTTGGTGTATTGTGGACCCATGCGACGTACCCGCGCCCAATCTGGCCAGGCCTCGGCCAGCGCCCTGGCTGATTCGCTGCTCTCCCGCATTCCCGGGGCCCCCGAAGGGCTGGCCCTGGTGCGGTTGTGGCGAGAGTGGGAAACGGCCGTGGGCCCGGAAATCGCCGCCTGGGCGCACCCCCTGGGTTCGCACCACGGCATCCTGCGCGTGGGCGTGGAGGATGCCATGGGCATGCATGAGCTGGTGTTTTACGGACCGCAAATTTTATACGACGTGCATCAATTTTTAGGGCAAGAATTGTTTGACAACGTCCAGGGTGAGCTGCTAATGAACCGGACTCCGTTGAACGCAAAGCCTGCACCAACGCCGCCGCTCCCTGTGCCGTCGCTGGAATCCATCGGCGAACTGGGATCCCCGTCGGCCCTGGCGCGTCTGGCCGCGGGGGAGGCTCCCTGGGCCAAGGCGTACCGGGCCTACGTGAAGATGATCACTGGCAAGGATGTTGGATGAACGCTGCCTCCGCCCGCGGGAGGACCACGTATTAAGGATGAAGACCATGGCTGTAGAAATCGCGTTTGAAGATCTTGGGCTCAAGAAGCCCCTGGACAAGATGACCGCCAAGGAGCTGCGTGACCTCGTCATTGCCAAGCTCCCCATGATCACCGGTGTTTCCGGCATGGACAAGGACGCCATCGTTGGGGCCATCAAGGAAGCCTTCGGCATGACGGAAGAAGCCGGCAAGGTTTCTCCGTACAAGGCGCAGATCCATCAGCTCAAGAAGTCCATCCGCGACATGCGTGCGCAGAAGGCCGAGCTGGAGTCCGCCAAGGATCGTGATGCCCTGCGTCGTAAAATCAACAAGTTGAAGAAGCGCACCCGCCGCCTGGCCGCTGCGGTGTAGCGAAAAAAAGTTGCGGCTGGGCCTTGACGGTTCCCGCGGAATTGAGTAGACACTCTTTCTCCGCTGCTGGGGGATCGTCTAGCGGCAGGACGACGGGTTCTGGCCCCGTTAACCAAGGTTCGAATCCTTGTCCCCCAGCCACCAATAGTGCGTCCCCATCGTCTAGCCTGGTCCAGGACAACGGCCTTTCACGCCGTCGACAGGGGTTCAAATCCCCTTGGGGACGCCAATAAGTTAGCATGGTTAGGGTCTCCCTGACTGTTAGGCCGGTGCTGGTTACACCGGTCGGTTATCCTAGGGCCTCCGATGTTTGCCGCATCGGAGGCCCTAACCATTTCAGCCTCCGAAGGCATAGTGCTGCCTCCCGGCCTGGCCTGTGTCACTGGACATGGCGGCTTCCAAGAGCAGATCGAGGTCAACGCCACAGCCCTTCAAATATCGTTCTGTGGTCGACGCGCTTTCATGTCGAAGCCACTTCTGAATCACATGCAGGCGAGCGCCCTGCTTGTAAAGCGTCACTGCCCGCAAATGACGAATGGCATGAAAACCGAATGTTGGAAAGACGTTGGCACGCTTGCATAACCGACGCATGAACTTGGCCCGGCTGGTGTAGGGCATCCCTGGCACATGGTATTCGTGCGGCGTGTCGTCCGTGATCATGAAGACGTTCTCCGCAACACAGGGACGATGCCGCTTCCACCACGTCAGGGCTTCGCGCAGTTCTGGGACCATGGGCAGCCAGTCTTCGCGCAGGGATGCGCCACGGGTCTTGCGCGTGGTCAACCGGACCTTGCCGCCGTCGAAATCCACGTCAGCCCATGTCAGCCTGAAAATTTCCCCTCGCCGGGCGGCCAGGTAGAACATGGCTGCGAGCATCACCCGGTCTTGCCCCTCGGCTGTTTCGTACACGCGCCAGAAATGTTCCGCAGGCGGGACATAGCGCCCTGTGGAATCCTCGGGGTATTTGTCCACCGCGAGGAATGGATTGCTCACCTGCGGAAAGCCTCGAATGAAGCGCAGGCCCCATTCCCAGGCCGCCCCCAGGTTTTTACGCGCACGATTCGCCACGCTCCCGGATCGCTCTTCGTGGAGCTGGTCCAGAAATTCGATGGCTGCATGTGCGTCAATCTGTTCCACGGCAATTTCCCCAGTGTACTTGGCCAGGTATCGAAAAGCCCTGTGCTTTTCCGCGTAGGTCTTGGCGCTATGGCGCGCCTTGACGTGATCCAGGTACTTCACTGCCCATGCGGAAGCAGTCACGGATGCCGTGGGCATCGGGTTCTTCAGCAGCTCGCGTCTTGTTTCTTCTTCCCACGCGAGAGCTTTGCGCCACTCCGGCCCGTTCTTGCGGCCTTCCCCGAACAGCTTCGTTGCCACCACACGGCCTTGCATTTTGACCGTCGCCTGCCACCGGTTCCCCCGGTCCTTGCGTCTTGTCGGCATTGACTCCCTCTTCCGTCACGGAAGCGCTCATGATTGTGTTCTCGTAAAACCGCAGGCAGCGTCCGATTTTGAAGCCTCCAAATTTTTTCGCGTAGCGGCGAATGGTCCGCACGTCCACCCGAAAGTATTCGGCAACCTCATCGTCAGTCAGCACGCGGCCATGACGCTGTTCCAAATCAAGCATGTACGGCCTCTCCAATCGGATTCCAGCCCTCCATCTCCCGCACCTCATCCACGGTCAGGATGCCAGCGCCCACCGCTGAGACGTTGGCTTGCCACCGGGCGGCATGGTCCCCGCGCAGGAAGCCGGACAGGTCGAACTCTAGGTGGTGCTGCTCATCCAGCAGGGCCCGGTTGAAGGCGGCCTCGATCTTCCGGCACCAGGGCGCAATGGTGAACTGTGCAAACCACCGGCCTGCCTGCTCGCTGTTCGTGAACGTGTTGTGCGCGTAGTCCTGCACCAAGGGCGGCGGCACCTGGAAGATGCGGCACAGCTCTTCCACGGAAAAGCGGCGCGTCTCCAACAGTTCCGCGTCTTCGGGGCTGATGGAGATGCTTTTCCATTCCAACCCCTGATCCAGCACCAATACGGACCCGCGATTGCCGGCCCCCCCGTGGGCGTCGTGCAACTGTTTCCGCAGGAGGTTGCGCTGTTCCGTGTCCAGCTTGCCCGGCAACTGCACGGCCCCGCTCGGCTGCATGCCGTTGCGATGGAACGAGGAGGAGGCTTCCTGCACGTCACTGGCGCTCGCCAGCGTGGCGGCGGCCCTGTTCAGCCTGGATCGCCCTGTGATACCATCGTCGGAACGGTCTCGCAGGTGAATCACTTCACCGGCCAGTAGGCGGCGCATACGGCCTTGCCCACCGTACATGCCAATGGCGTCGGTCACGTCGTACACCAGCCGGCCACCGGGCAAAAGCTGGACGCTCACCCATTCCCAGGGAATGGGCAGCAGTCCAGTCACCCGGCCCTGTTCGTGCTGGATTTCCACCAGGGCGTTGCCGCGCAGCAGGACCTGAGCAAGCATCCACTCAACGAAATCCGGCCAGCTTTGGTGCTCGTTCGGCCCCATGCGCACCAGCCGGGCAACAGGATGCTGCACCACCTCATCCCGGCCACCGGCGGGACGCTCGGCATAGACGCGGGCTGGGATGGACGCGATTGCGCTGGAAATGGCCTGTACGCAGGCGTACACGGTGGCGAGCTGTTCTGCCTGCCGTGGCTGGATAAATGCGCCAGAGGCGGCATTCTGTGCGCTGGGCAGCAATTCCCAGGTGGTTGCCCGTTCTTCACGCCGGCGGAAAATATCCCAGAAGCTCATGCCAGCACCTCCAGCGTGCGCAGGGCCATGTTGAGGCGGGGCGTGCGGCACCGGGCTGAAACAACGGTCCCGTCATAGGCCGGCCATGCACACACGACAGAGATTTCATACAGCTTGAGAGATCGCAGCTCCCGGCGCTTCCCCTGCCACCGCTCGCCACCTGGATTGACGGTGAAGCCGAAGGACATGCCGCCCAGGTCGCCACGTTCGGCCAGGGCAAGCACGTCCCGGCCCAGGCTTGTTTCCGGCAGGTCCAGCTCGAAATGCAGGCCGGTCTTGTCCTGCGACAGGCGCAATGTCTTGGAACGAGTCCTGGCAAGCAGCTTCTCCGGCGAATGATCCACCAGCGCCAGCACGTCGCCGCGCAGGTTGAATGCGCCGGGCAGGATAACTTCCTGGAAGTCCGCAATCCGGGTTTCCCTGCCGAACGTGGCGGCGTAGCCCTCCAGCTTCCGGCCCGTGGCCCGCAGCTCCGTCGAAAATCTTTTTTCCATCGTTGTTCTCTCGTGGCAGGCTCATCAGTACCGGGATGCCGGCCCGGTAGACCGTCCCCCGGCAGAAGGAGGACGGTTTCGCCGCAGTGTCGTGGGAGGGAGGAGCTCCCCGGCGAATTTATGCCGCGATGGCCAGTTGGCCGACGCAGAAACTTTCGGCGTGGCGCACGGCAACGTCCATGGTCAGCATGGCCCGCATCAGCACGTTGCCCTTGCTGTACGCGGTGGCCTCGTAGGGGTTGACCAGCAGATCGAATGCGGACCAGTAGCCGATGAGCAAATCACTCCAGTTCCCGAAGATGCAGGCATGCTCATTGGTCCCGGTCCCCAGATTGGCCGGCACGTTGTTGCTCGAGATGAGGCCATAGCCGGCCAGACTGCCGGGCGCGTCCATGAGGTAATCCGCGCTCACGGCCACGTTGCTGCCGTCCACTTCCTTGGGCGTGGAGCGCAGCTTTTTGACCATGCTGGGAGTCGTGGCCCAGCCCGTTCCTTCCGCGTCGTCCACTTCCAATTTTTCAACGAATTCCAGAACCTTGGCCCAGGTCCAGCCGCCGGACAGATCCACCGTGTTGATACCGGACGTGCCCAGGATGCCCACGGGCTCATTGGCGCCGCCACCCTTGAGGGCGGCCTTGTCGATGGCCCCGGCAAGCACCTTGGCGAGGTCATCCCGCACCAGGGCTTCAATGTCCGGGCTGGATTGCAACAGCATGTTGCGGCTGAACTCCGTCAGGCACCCACAATGCTTGGGCGTCATAGATACCTTGCGGAAGCCCAGGTCGGACGGCGTAAGGGCGGCATTTTCCGCAACCCATCCCGCCACGGCGGATTGCTTGAGGCCAGGGATATCCACATTGCCCACCAGGCCGTTGAGCACCCGCGCACCGGACCGCGCCACCACCAGCTTGCTGCGCAGGCGGTCGATGAACTGATTGCCCATGTAATCCGTGGCGATGATATTGCCCCCGGCGGCGCCGGACGGCAGGGCGGTTGTCATGACGCGCTGCTCGAACACTTGCAGCGGCACCATGATCCCATTGGCCTTGATCCCGTGGCGGCGCTCCAGTTCGGCAGACACCTCGCGTTCGCGGCCAGCGTCCACGCTCATGCCGGACTGTGCGGCAATGGCTTTCACCAGGGAGAAGGAACGCACCTCCCGGTCAAAGCTGGCGTCACCAT
>JAIWOE010000065.1 GCA_020217165.1 Desulfovibrio sp.
GCCGCCCTGGGCAACCACCTGCAAGCCATGATGCAGTAGGGAAACAGCGACATCAACACGGCGCAGACGCAGCCTCCGCCTCCTGGGCGAGGGGCTGCGTGGCGCCGCATTGCGTCCAGCGGCCGCGCATGGTGGGATGTCGCAGGGCGTGATTCAGGCGGCGGTTGAACTCCCGCCGCGGCATGTCGAAGGCGCCCATGGCCAGCATGTGGGGGGTGGTCTGCTGACAGTCCACGAGTTCGAATCCCCAGGCCTGCAGCTGCCGGCACAAATGCACCAGGGCAGCCTTGGAGGCATTGGGACGGCGGTGGAACATGGACTCCCCAAAGAAGGCCCGCCCCAGGGAAACACCATACAACCCGCCCACCAGCTCGCCATCCAGCCAGGTTTCCACGGAATGCGCCAGACCGGCCACATGCAGGGCGTGATAGGCCTGGCGCATGGCCGGCACAATCCAGGTGCCCCTCTGCCCAGGCCGGGGGGTGGCGGCGCAGGCTTCGATCACCTGATCAAAGGCCACATCCATGGTCAGATGATAGCCGGATGTCCTGAGGGTGCGCGCCAGCCGGGCCCCCACATGCAACGTCTGGGGCAGCAGCACGCAGCGGGGGTCTGGTGTCCACCAGAGGATGGGGCTGTCCGGGCCGTACCAGGGGAAGATGCCCTGGGCGTAGGCGCTTACCAGACGGGGCAGGCTCAAATCCCCGCCCACGGCCAGCAGGCCGTCGGGCTCGGCCGCTTCCGGATCCGGGAACAGAAGGCTGTCTCCAGCCAGAAAGTAAATGGGCATGGGGTGTTGCTGGAGCGGAACGAAGCCACGGACGAGAGGAATGGAGTGGAACGGACGCCCACATGTCATGCAGGCATCCGTTCCGCATCATCGTGCTCGTGCCCTCAGGCGCTCTCCTCCTCGGCCACGACTTCCAAAGCTGGCAGAGCAGGCAGCGCCGACAGGGCTGGCCCCTTTGGTGCATCGGCCTTGGCCGCCTTGAGCTGGCATTTGCCGGATTCATAGGCAAAGCGCAGGGGTCTGGCATCGGTCTCGGTGTCGGGGTTCACGTCCACCAGCACCCTGCCGCCCTTCTGCAGGCAGCCAAAGAGCAGCTCGCGGGCCAGTTCGTCCTTGATTTCGTTCTGGATGAGGCGCCCCATGGGACGCGCGCCAAAGGCAGGGTCGAACCCGTGCTCGCCCAGCCACAGCCGGGCGGCGTGGCTCACCTCCACTGTCACCTTGCTTTCCTGCATCTGCTCCTGCATTTCCGCGAGGAACTTGTCCACAATCTTCAGCATAACCGGTTCCGTGAGCGGACCAAACTGCACCATGCCATCCAGCCGGTTGCGGAATTCCGGGCTGAAGAGCCGTTCCAGGGCCTTGCGGCCCTTGTGGGCGGCCTCGTTCTTCTGTGCGGAGACACTGAAGCCCACGGAGGCGGCGTTCATTTCCCGCGCGCCGGCGTTGGTGGTCATCAGGAGAATCACGTGGCGGAAGTCGGCCTTGCGGCCGTTGTTGTCCGTCAGGGTGGCGTAATCCATCACCTGCAGCAGGATATTAAAAAGATCCGGGTGGGCCTTTTCAATTTCGTCCAACAGCAACACGGTGTACGGATGCTTACGGATGGCGTCTGTGAGCAGGCCGCCCTGGTCGAAGCCGATGTAGCCGGGGGGCGCGCCGATGAGCCGCGCCACGGCGTGGCCTTCCATGTATTCGCTCATGTCGAAGCGCAGGAAGTTCACGCCCAGGCACAGGGCCAGCTGGCGGGCCAGTTCGGTCTTGCCCACGCCCGTGGGACCGTATAGCAAAAAGCTGCCCGTGGGCCGGTTGGGCTGGCGCAGGCCGGCGCGAGAGCGCAGGATGGCCTTGCACACGGTTTCCACGGCCGTATCCTGGCCAAAGACCTGGGCCTTGATGTCCGCCTCCAGGTGTTCCAGGCGATCCTTGTCCGAGGAGGTGACGCGCTGGACCGGGATGCGCGCCATGCGGGCCACCACCTTCTCCACCTCGGCCACGCTGATGATGTTTTTCTTGCCGCCGGCGAGCCGGAAGCTGGCCCCGGCTTCGTCAATGACGTCGATGGCCTTGTCTGGCAGGTAGCGGTCGTTCACATGACGCGACGAGAGCTCCGCCGCAGCGCGCAGGCCCGGCAGGGTGTAGCGCACGCCGTGGTGCTCCTCGTAATGGGTTTTGAGTCCCTTGAGGATTTCCACACATTCGTCCACCGTGGGTTCCACCACATCGATTTTCTGGAACCGGCGCGACAGGGCGCGGTCCTTCTCGAAATGGTTTTTGTATTCCTCATAGGTGGTGGAGCCGATGCACTTGATGGCGCCGGAGGCCAGCACGGGCTTGAGGATGTTGGAGGCGTCCAGGGTGCCGCCGGAGGTGGCGCCGGCCCCGATGATGGTATGGATCTCATCAATAAAGAGGATGGCGCCGGGGATTTTCTCCAGCTCGCTGATGACGCCCTTCATGCGCACTTCAAAGTCGCCGCGGTACTTGGTGCCGGCCAGCAGCGCGCCCATGTCCAGCTGCCAGACCGTGGCGGACCGGAAGGTTTCGGGGGTTTCTCCCTTGACGATGCGCAGGGCCAGCCCCTCGGCCAGGGCGGTCTTGCCCACGCCGGGATCACCCACAAACAGCGGATTGTTCTTGCGCCGGCGGGCCAGCACCTGCAGGCAGCGCTCCAGCTCCGCATCGCGGCCGATGAGGGGGTCCACCAGTCCCTGACGGGCGCGTTCCACCAGATTGACCGTGAACTGCTCCAGGGCCTGGCCGTTCTTTTTCTTCTGGTTTTTGTGGTCGCCGGGCTGGCGCTGTTCCATTCCGCCCTGGCCCCCCGGGCCCCCCTGACTCCCAGGTCCGCCGGGACCGCCCTGGCTCCCCGGGGGGGTAGGCTCCGTCCGCCAGTCGGAATCCTTGGGCACGCCGTGAGAGATGTACTCCAGTACATCCAGCCGGGTGGCGCCGTGGGACTTGAGGAAATACACGGCAAAGGAATCGTCCTCGTCAAAGATGGCGGCCAGCACGTCGCCCACTTCCACCTTGTCCTTGCCGGAGGACTGCATCTGCAAAATGGCGCGTTGCAGCACGCGCTGCACGCCCAGAGTCTGCACCACTTCCGTGGCGGTATCGGGCATCACTTCCATGTGATCGACAAAGAAGCGTTCCAACTGATGCTGCAGACGGATGATATCCACTCCGCAGTTCATCAGGATATCCTTGCCGCTCTCCTCCTGCATCAATGCATACAGGAGATGCTCCAGGGTCAGATATTCATGATTGCGACGGCGGACTTCCCGCACGGCCACGGTCAACACATTTTCCAGTCGCCTGCTCAACATGGCGCCCTCGATTCCTGAACGGTGGTGCGAAGTCTGCCGGGAATCACGCCTCCTCCATGGCACAGCGCAGGGGAAATCCCTCGCTGCGAGCCCGGGCATGGACGACGTTCACTTTGGTCTCGGCAATCTCCGCCGGGTACACGCCGCAGACCCCCCTGCCCTGTTCATGCACCATGCGCATGATGCGGGTGGCCTCGGCCTCTGATTTCTTAAACACTTCTCGCAGGATGCGCACCACAAATTCCATGGTGGTGTAATCATCGTTGAGGAGCAGAACCTTGAACCGCCTGGGCTCCTGAAGGTTATCTTCCAGGTGGACATCAGGCGTGGCCCCTGGCTGGTGAAACGGCTCGGTCATGGTCATGCTCGTCTCGTTATGGGAATATTTCCCAGTCTGACAGGTATAACGCCAGGATCACGGGTTGTCGAGTCCTGAAGATAGTGCGAGTCCCCCGGGGATGCAAGGGGCGGACGGCAATTCTGCGCCGGGTCGGCGCTTCAGTTCCTGGCACGCTCTTGCAATTGCCGGGCCTGTTCTTCCGGGAAGACAAAGGAATCCTCCGGCGGCAGGCCCAGGCTGGCGCGATGCTCCTGATGTAGAGCGTGGTAGGTCTTGCTGGTGCCGGCTGCGGGGTCCAGCCCCAGGGCGCGGCAGGTGTCTTCCAGGGCGTTGGCCGGGCCCTCTAGCTCCAGAAATGCGCCAAAGGGCAGCAGGTCCAGCAGGCAGAGCACTTCCCCCAATACCCAGGTTTCCCTTAGTTTTTGATAGCGAAACACTTCCTGGAACCCCAGCCCGGCCAAGACCCGGCCCATGGCCTGGGCATCCTCCAGGCGGGTTTCGTGCTCTTCCACCACCTTGAGCTGCCCGGTGCCGCCGGCGGCGGGGGTCTTGAAGGTCAAGCGGGTGGCGTCGTCCTGGCGAATTCTCAATAGCTTCCCATGTTGTTTAAGCATTCTTCCCGGCGTGTCCCAGACGGCATTCTCTTCGAACACCAGGGAGACCCGCCTCGCCCCCAGGGCTTGCAGTTTGCCGCGCAAGGCGTCATGATCCACGGCGGCAAACTTGGTTTCGGTTTCAGTGGCCACTCCAGCCTCCAGGTTTGCGAATTTTGTCAAAATAGTACAACAAAATTGGAGACACCATGCAGCTGCTGCTCCTGTGCGGCCTGGCTGGCGCCCTGGGGGCCCTCTCCCGCCTGGGCATTTCGCGGCTGGTACAGCGTCTGGCCGGGACAAATCTGCCCCTGGCCACGGCGGCGGTCAATCTGCTGGGCTGTTTTCTGTTTGGATTGCTGTGGGGGCTGCTGAACGACCGCCTTGCCGCCAGCGCCGGCACAAAAACCATCGTCTTTACAGGATTTTTGGGGGCGCTGACCACCTTTTCCACCTATGCCTACGAAAATGTGGGCCTCATGGCCGAGGGCCGACTCACCACCGCCCTGCTCAACGTGCTGGGCCAGAACATCTTGGGCTTTGCCCTGGTGGCCCTGGGCCTGAGCCTGGCCCGCAACTGAGACTCTGCTACCGCTGCCAGCCGTCCTTGCACTTTTTGAGGGCCAGGGGCGCAATCTGCTGCAAAGGCAGGCTCTGGCACACGCCTCCCAACTTCACGGCCTCCTGGGGCATGCCGTACACCACGCAGGTGGCTTCGTCCTGGGCCATGGTCCAGGCGCCGGCTTCAAACATTTCCAGCATCCCCTGGGCGCCGTCGTCCCCCATGCCGGTCATGATCACCCCCAGGGCGTTCTTGCCGGCGTAGCGCGCCGCGGAGCGGAAGAGCACATCCACGGACGGCCGGTGCCGCTTGACCAGCGGCCCGTCCCGCACCTCCACATGGTAACGCGCCCCGCTGCGTTTGAGCAGCATGTGCTTGTTGCCCGGGGCGATGAGGGCCTGGCCGCGCAGCATGGTGTCCCCGTCCGAGGCCTCTTTGACGGTGATGGCGCACACGCTGTCCAGCCGGCGGGCAAAGGCAGCGGTGAAATTTTCCGGCATGTGCTGCACAATGGCCACGGGAGGGCAATCCACGGGCAGGGCCTCCAGGAAGACCTTGAGGGCCTCTGTGCCGCCGGTGGAGGCTCCCACCGCAATGCACTTTTCCGTGGTTTCAGCCATGGCCCGGGAGGGCGCCACCTTGGCGATGACCGCATCGGCCGAGAGTTTGGGCGTCACTTCGAGGCTGGGGGAAAGCCGCTTGATTTTGGCCGAGGCGGCCGCCTTGACGGCATCCACCAGCCGGATTTTGGATTCTTCCAGAAACCGCCGCGTGTCCAGCTTGGGCTTGGTGATGATGTCCACGGCCCCGTACTCCAGGGCCCTGAGGGTGGTTTCCGCGCCGGATTCGGCCAGGGTGGAACAGATGATGACGGGCAGCGGGTGCTGGGTCATGAGCTTTTTCAGAAACGTGACGCCATCCATGCGCGGCATTTCCACATCCAGGGTGATGACGTCGGGCACCACCTCCTCCATCTTCTTGGCGGCCACAAAGGGATCCTGGGCCGCCCCCACCACTTCGATATCCGGATCACTTTCCAGGATGGACGTGAGCGTCTGGCGGACCAGCGCGGAATCGTCCACGATCAGCACCTTGATTTTCTTTTTCATTGCAGCCTCTGGGGTGATGCCCTCGAAACAAGGGGAAAAGCCCCACGCCTTGCTTTCAAGGAAAACTGCCCGCCGAAGGGCGCGGAGTTCGGCGGGCTATTATGGGAGCCGGCGGACTGCGGGAGTAGGCGGCCTGCATGGCGCGCACGCTCCGGACTGATGGCGTTGATGCAACGATTACCCGTCGCCGTGCCTGGTTGGCAGTCGTGAATAGACCGTGGGCGCCACCTGCCTGAGGGGCAGGTCCATGCCGGTGATGCTCTCGGAATGGCCGATGAACAGAAACCCTCCGCCCCGCAGGTTGCGGCAGAATTTTTGGAACAGCACCTCCTGGGTGGGCCGGTCAAAATAGATGATCACGTTTCGACAAAAGATAATATCCATGGGATCCGGGAAGGAAAATTCTTCCATGAAATTGAGGCGCTGAAACGTCACCAGCTGCCGCAGCTCTGGCACCACACGCACCAGACCGCGGGAGCGGTCCTTGCTGCGGAGCAAATACTTGTATTTCAAGGCCTTGGGGACTGGCTCCACCCGTTCTTCATCATAAATGGCTGCCCGGGCCTTTTCCAGGGCCCGGGTGGAGATGTCCGTGGCAAGGATGGAGAATCGAAAACCCGGCGTGCGCTCGCGGAATTCCGCCAGCACCATGGCCAGGGTATAGGGCTCCATGCCGATGGAGCAGCCTGCGCTCCACACCCGCAGGGGCCGTCCGCGGCAGGCGCTGGCGGCCAGGTGAGGCAGCAGGCTTTGCTGCAACAGTTCAAAATGTTTAGGCTCACGAAAAAAATCTGTGGTGTTGGTGGTCACCACATCAATGAGCTGATGCAGCTCCGCCGCCATGCCGGCAGGGCTGAACAGGTAATCGCAATACCGCTTGTAATCCGGGAGTTTGAGGGTGCGAAGGCGCTTGAGCAGCCGCGCCTCCAGCATGGTTTTTTTTCCCGGGGGCATCTTGATGCCCACTTCCTTATAAATAAAACTGGCCAGCTTGTTGAATTCCGCATCATTGAGCAGCCCCATGCGCCCCCCCGTCCCATCAACGCGCGGCAGCTACCACGGCTTGCAAGAGTTGCGGAATATCCAGAATCAGCGCCATGCTGCCATCCCCCTTGATGGTGGCGCCGGAAAGGCCTTGTACGTCCCGGAACACCCGGCCCAGGCTCTTGATGACGGTCTGCATCTCGCCAATGACCGTATCCGCAACAATGCCCACCCGTTGGCCCTGGGAGCGCACCACCACAATCTGTTCAATGGCCGGTGCATCGCCGGGCACGCTGAACCAGTTGCGCAGGCGGATGTACGGCACAATCTCCCCCCGCAGGTTGACGATCTGCTCCCGGGAGTCGTCCCGGGCGTTCCGGCGGGTCAATTCCACGCATTCTTCCACGTGGGTCAGGGGAATGACATAGAATTCCTGCCCCACCTGAATTTCCAGGCCGTCGATGATGGCCAGGGTCAGGGGCAGTTTGATGGTGATTGAGGTGCCTTGTTGCGGGATGGACTTTACCTCGATGCTGCCGCGCAAGGCGTCGATGGAGCGCTTGACCACATCCATGCCCACCCCGCGGCCGGAAACGTTGGTAATGGCCGTCGCCGTGGAAAAGCCGGGCTGGAAGATGCAGGCATAGATTTCGGCGTCGGTTAGTTCGGCATCAGGGGCAATGATGCCCCGCTCCACGGCCTTGGCGCGCACGCGCTCCTTGTCTATGCCCTGACCGTCGTCGTTGATGTGAATGTGTACCTCACCGCCGGAGTGTTCGGCCACCAGCCGCACCGAGCCGCGCCGGGGCTTACCGGCCGCCTCGCGCACGTCGGGCAGTTCAATGCCGTGGTCGATGGAATTGCGCAGCAGATGCACCAGGGGATCCCCCAGGCGTTCGATGACGGTCTTGTCCAGTTCCGTCTCCTCGCCGCGCATTTCCAGGTCTATTTCCTTGCCCAGTTCCTCGGAGAGGTCGCGCACCAGCCGGCGGAATTTGCTGAAGGTGGCCCCGATGGGCAGCATGCGAATACCCAGGGTGGCATCGCGCAGGTTGTCGCACAGGCGCTCCAGTTCCTCGGAAAGGGTCGTGAGGATGGGGTCGCGCTTTTGCTGCACCACCTGGTTGATGCGCGCCTGGACGATGACCATCTCCCCCACCAGGTCCACCAGGAAATCGAGCTTGGAGGCAGCCACGCGGATGCTGGCGGCCTGGGCATCCCCCTTTTCTGTCACGGGGGCGGCCTCGGCAGCGGCCTTGCGCTCTTCCCGCCTGGCGCGCACGAGCTGCTGCTCGGCCAGGGCCGAGGCCACCTGCTCGCGGCTGACCACGCCTGCGTCGGCAAGCATCTCGCCCAGGGGTTTTTTGGCGGCCAGGATGGCCTCCAGATCCTGGGGACGCACATCTCCCCGCTCTAGGAGGATCTCCCCGATTTTCTTGTCGATGGTGCATTCATCTCCGGAGTAATCGATGGCCCGGATGGCGATGTCCGCATCCTCCTCCACAAACATGAATACGTCCTGCAGGGCCTCCAGGGAGGCTGTGGTGGCAAGGATGATGTCCCAGCGCAGGCGGACTTCCTCGGGAGTCATGTCCTCCAGGCAATCCACTTCCTGCAGGTACGGGAAGGCCTGCATCTCGCCCAGCTCAGCTAGTTCCTCCAGCAACCCCATGGGGTTGGCGCCGGTGAAGAGCATATCTGGCTTTGGGGAGAAGCGGATGCTCCACAGGGTGGAGGGGGCATTGGCATCTTGCCTGTCACCACCGGCACGAGAACCGGGGGGGGCCGTGGCGCCGGCCGCAGGCGCCTTGGGCAGCCACTCCCGAAACCGGGCCGCCAGGGCCTGGCTGGCTGTCAGGTCGGCCTGACGGGATTCGATGCCCGCGGCCAGCAGCTCGCTGATGACATCCTTGGCTTGCAGGGTGAGATTCAGCAAGTCTTTGGTGACGGCAATGCTCCCCCCGCGCACCAGATCGAAGACGTTTTCCACGTCATGGGTAAAGGCGGCGATGTCGTCAAACCCGAACATGGCGCCGGAGCCCTTGATAGTATGCAGGGCCCTGAACACCCGGTCGATGAGGGGTTGGTCCGAGGGTGCGTCTTCAAGCTCCAGCAGGGCTGCTTCCAGCTCGGCCAACAGCTCCTGGGCCTCTTCCCCATAGGCATGCCTATGACGTGCATCAATTGTGGAGGACGAAGCCATGGCCATGATCACTCTCCCGGCGGATTGACAACGCGTTACCGCAACAGCTTTTGCACCACCGCCAGCAACTGCTCGGGCTTGAATGGTTTGACCACCCAGCCCGTGGCGCCGGCAGCCTTGCCATCCTGCTTTTTGCCAGCCTGGGATTCCGTGGTGAGCATGATAATTGGAATGAACTTGAATTGCGCCTTGGCGCGCACTTGCTTGATGAATTCGATACCGTCCAGGTTGGGCATGTTCAGGTCCGTAATGATCATGCTTACGGAGCCGGTCAGTTTTGCCAGCCCATCCTTGCCGTCCACGGCTTCCACAACGTCATAGCCTGCGTTCTTCAACGTGAAGCTCACCATCTGGCGTACGCTGGCGGAGTCATCCACGGTCATTATAGTCTTGCCCATAACAGCATCCTTGCCCTGTAGTCGGCCCTGTTGTCGGCCCTGTTGTCAGTCCTGTTGTCAGTCCGGTTAAAAAAGTTCCACTCCATCAAGGGGATCTTCCTCCCCACCGGCACTGGCTGCGCTGTCACCGGCGGCAGCGTCCGCATTGGCGATGCCGAGGTGGATTTGCCGTTCAATTTCCATGGTGTAGCGCCCAAGCATGGATTCCAACCGGGCGGAGTGCATCCCGGCATGGCCACCCGGCGCCAACGCGGCGGCCTGCTGTTGCAGGGAGTCAAGACGCGCGGCGCTGGCCGAGAGCTGCCGGGCTACCTCGTGGTGCATGGTCAGCCCATTGGCCAGGGTGGTGATGTCCCGGGCCACGGCCTTGCCAGCGGCGGAAACTTCGGCGAACAGGGCGGTGGTTTCGGCATCAATGGAGGTCAGGCCCTTGACCAGCACTCCCAGCCGGGCCAGGGCTTCTTCCACATGCACCTCCTCCCGGAACCGGGCAGAATTGGTCCGCAACACCTCGGAGGAGGCAGCCACTCCGCTCAGGGCCTTGGCAATGGCCTCGGTTTGCAGCCGGGCGGCATGGGAGAGGGACTGGATGGACTGCGCCAGCACGCCCATGGCCTTGCCCTTGTCCCCGGTGTGGGCCGCCTTGACGCTGGCGTTGAGGGCGATGAGCTCGATGGAGGCGCCCACTTCCTCCACATCTTCCAAAAACGCGCCCATTTCCTGGATGGTGCCGGCCACGCGGTCCATCACCTCGCCCTTGGCCTCGCCCTGAGCCACGAATTCCCGTATGGACTGCATGATATTGTTGATGGAGGCCTCAATTCCTTGTAGGGCCGTGCGGGGAGATCCGCCTCCCACCCGGGCATCCTGGCGCACCAGGGCCACCTCGTCGGCCAACCCGTCCATGGCTGCGGCCACCCCGTGCAGGCGATCTCCAAAGGAGGTCACGGCATCCACAAACCGGTCGCTGGCTGCCCGCACCTGACGGGACTCCATGGCACAGAGTTCGGCCATGAAGGCCACCAGCTCCAGGTCCGTCTCTGCGGCGTCGCGGCCAGGGGCCAGGTGTTCGTCGATCATCTCCAGCAGGTCGGTCATGGCCTGTTCCACGTGCTCCACCTGCTGGCGGGTAATATCATGAAATTGCAGGGAGGACACGGCCTGTCCGATGTTGTGGTGGGCTTGTCGGATTCGCTCCCCCAGGGCCTGGGAAAGCTCCTGGGACATGTGCGAAAGCTGCAGCAGGGTTTCCAGGTTGCGTTGCACCTGGGAGCCCATCTCGTCCGTGCAACGACGCTGGCTTTCCAGCATGTGCCGAGCCTGCTCCATGGCCGTGGCCGCCAGGGCATCCAGGGCCTGGGATTGTTTGGAAATGGAATCGGACTGCCGGCCTATGGCCACGGAGAGCTTTTCCACGTCATCGGCCAGGGTGCCGAAGCCGCTGCCGTCCGCCCCCAGGCGCGCAGATTCGATGCGGGTGGAAATTCCCAGCATGTGCAAATGCTTGACAATGCGCTTGAAGCTGCCCAGCTGTTCCCCAAGCTGCGCCAGGGTGGCGCGAATGCTCATCAGGGCCGACTCATTCTCTGCCCCTGCAGCCAGCAGGAGCAGGGCCTGCATCCTGTCCAGCTCCTGGGTAAGTTCGGCGCCAAAGCTGTCCAGGGCATCGCGCGACGTCAGGCCGGTGAGGAATTCCGCCTGTTCCACGATGTCTTCCACCGTTCCGGCCACACGCTGCAATGCGGCGCCCAATTCCAGGAATTCCGCCTCACGGGGCGTCACCGCTTTGGACAAGTCAACGCACAGCGGCGCTGCCTCCTTGCGCGCCCGGGCAAGGAACGAGGCGACTTCCGCGTCGTTGACAACTGCCTGGATCGTGCTGTCTTCCAAAGACTTCTCCCGTGGTTCACGGGAAGTCCGTGCGGTGGGATGCCCCTCCGCAGACTTTCCCGATGGCCTGGTGCACTGCTGCAACTGCCATACGTCCTTGCGCACAGCGTATGCAACACTACATGCGTCATGGAGAATAGGCAAGAAAAAGCCTAGGTTGACTCGTTCTCCCGACCGCCTCTCCCCCGTGCCGCAGCTCCGAACAGCGCCTCCTGCAAGGCGCTCAAGGTGCTCACATTCCGGGCATCCGGCACTCCCGGGGCGGCAAAGATGGGATGCAGGCCCAGCCGCCGTGCCTGGTGCAACCGGATCTCCTGCCCGGCCACTGGACGGATGCGACCGTTCAGATCCACCTCGCCAAAAAAGGCCGCCTGCTCGGGCAGGGCCTGATCGTACTGGGAGGAAAGGATGGCTGCGCACAGGGCCAGGTCAAACCCCGGATCCTGCAGCTTGAATCCGCCCCCCACCTTGGCGTACACGTCCTGCTGTCCGAAGGACAGTCCCAGGCGCTTTTCCAGCACCGCCAGCAGCAGGTGCAGGCGATTCACGTCCAGCCCCAGGGCCGTACGCCGCGGGATGGTGAGCCAGCTGCGGGAAACCAGGGCCTGGGCCTCCAGGGCAAAGGCGCGCTGCCCGTCCAGGGCCATGGCCAGGGCCGTGCCCGAAAGCCCTGCGGCGCGGGATTCCAGAAACAACGCGGCGGGGTCCTCCACCGGCGCCAGCCCCTGGCCCTGCATGGCAAATACGGCCACGTCCAGACTGGGTCCGAACCGGTTCTTGAGCACCCGCAGCAGCCGGTAGCAATGGGTGCGGTCGCCCTCCAGGGAAAGCACGGTATCCACCATGTGTTCCAGGAGTTTGGGGCCGGCAATCTGCCCTTCCTTGGTTACGTGCCCCACAAACAACAGGCAGGGACCGCACCGCCGGGCCAGGTCAATGCCCTCTGCCGCCACGGCCCGCACCTGGGAGACGCTGCCGGGCAGGCCCTCGGTCTGGGAGGAGACCACGGTCTGCACGGAATCCAGCACCACCAGGGCCACATTGCCGGCGGCCTCCACGGCCTGCCAGACTTCCTCCGCACTGGAGGTGCTCAGGGCCAGCAGGGAATCGGTCAGGCACCCCAGGCGCTCGGCGCGGCGTTTGAGCTGCGGCAGGCCTTCTTCGCCGGAGGCGTAGAGCACCGTATGGCCGGCCTTGGCCACGGCGCCGGCCACCTGCAGCAGCAGGGTGGATTTTCCCACCCCCGGCTCCCCGGCCATGAGCACGGTGCTGCCGCGCACCATGCCCTGGCCCAGCAGGTCATCCAGCACACGCATGCCCGCGGAAACATGCTGCTGCGTGGCGATATCCACCGCGCCCAGGGACATGGCCGCCCCTGCTCCCGAAGACAAGACGCCCGCGCCCGGGCCTGTGGCGGCCTGCGTCCGGCGACCGCCGGCGGGGGCAGGCGTTTCCAGCCGCTCTTCCAGGGTGTTCCACGCCTCGCAACGCGGGCACTGGCCCTGCCAGCGCATGGAAGCCCCGCCACATGCGGTACAGACATACATGCGGCGGGGCTTCATGAGTACTGCGGCAACATGCCCGGAGGCTACTGCTTTGGCGCGGCCTTGGCGTCCACAATCACCACTTGGTACTCTTTGACCGAGGCCGGGGGATTGTAGAAAATAACCATGAACGGCGCCGTGGTGCCAGGCTTAATATTGGTGTTCTGCGTGGTGATGCCCACGGGGTTGTTGAGGGCTTTTTCCAGCTCTTCCCGGGTGAGCTGCTGCAGCTGGAACAGGGAGATGGCATTGCCGATGAGCTGCTGTCGCGTATCCAGGCGCACGCCATTCTCGTCATACAAATTGGCTTCCACCTTGATGAGTTCGCGCGGCTCGGGGCTGTTGTTCACCACCTGTCCCTGGATGACCAGCAACTCGCCCACCTTTTCGTTTTTGACGAAATGCTGCTCGGCATCCTTAAGTTCCAGATGCTTGATCATCTCCTGATTGGCCACGGGTTCGCCCGGCAGGGGTCCCGCGCCGGGCTCGGGCTGGGAGCCACCACCCAGGAGTTCCCGCACCGGGGCGGGCAGCATCTCCGGCGCAAAGAACCAGGCCAGCACGCCGGCAGCGGTCACCGCCAGAAAAATGAACAGGAACAAGGACAACGCCAGTTTGAGGGGGGACTTTTTGGGAGCCGGCCCCTTGGGAATGGTGATGCGCGGGGTGGCCTTGGCGGCCAGCCTGGCGGCTTCGTCAATGTTGTATGGATCTTCTGCCACAAGTTCCTGGGAGAACATCTGCTGGAAGGGGTCCTCGGCCGGGGGCTCGGCCGCCTTGGCCCGGGCGCTGGGAACCTCGAAATCAAAGGCCGATGGGGCATTGTCCTTGGTGGCCTTCATCACCTCAGCGTCGGGGGAAAAGCCGGGGCTGGCCATGGCTTGCGAACCGAGGCCTTCAAAATCATTCAGGAAATCGTCCGTCTGCTGCACGGACCTGGCTGGCGCAGGTCGCACGGGGGCGGCAGGTGCGGCGGGAGCGGCTGGAGCGGCTGGAGCGGCTGGAGCGACGGGGGCTGCAGATGCGACGGGTGCGGCAGCAGCAGCAACAGCGGGAGCAGCAGGCTGTGGCTGCCGGGCCAGGGGGAAGACGTGCTTGCACTTGGAGCAACGAACCTTGCGGCCTTCCTGGAACTTTTCATCAGGCAGGTTGAACCTGGTTTCGCAACTGGGACATTTGATGATCATGTCGTCATTCCATGGATGGACGTTCGGGGCGTGCCAAGCAGTGCGGCTTACGCTCCGGGATCGAGAATGTGGATGGCTTCCAGGTGACGATAGCCCTCTGCAAAATCAAGGCCATATCCCACAACAAATCCCTGTTCGACAACAAAGCCGGCATATGCCACATCCACCGGCACCTCGCGCCGCTCCCGCTTGTCCAGCAGGGCGCACACCGCAAGGGATGCCGGATTGCGGGTGCCCAGCAGGTCCAGCACGCAGCGCATGGAGTGGCCTGTGTCGATGATGTCTTCCACAATCAGCACGTGCTTGCCTGCAATGTCGGTTTCCAGGTCAAGCAGGAGCCGCACGTTTGATTCGCGCGTAACATTGCAACCATAGCTTGCAATGCGCATGAAATCAATAGTGGTGGATCTGCCGATGGCACGCAACAGGTCGGCAAAAAAGATCACGGCGCCCTTGAGCACGCACACCGTGACCAGCGGTTCATCTTTGTAGTCGTTCCGGATGCGCTCGCCCAGCGCACGAATGCGCTCGGCGATCTGCTCGCGGGTAATCAGCTCGGTCAATATGGACATGGCGAACGATCACACCTCCAACAGCATGGCGATTTCATCGCACTCGGGGAATTTGGGACACCGCAAACAGTCGCTCCAGACTTTCTGCGGCAACACTTCCTTGCCTACCACCTGGAATCCCAGCTTTTCAAAAAAGGTCTGCTGATAGGTCAGGGTGAAGATGCGGAACAGTCCCAGGGTGACGGCTTCGGACAGGCAGGCTTCCACCAGCCGCCGGCCCCAGCCCTGCCCGCGCAGGGCTTCGGAGACCACCAGGGAGCGCAGCTCGGCCAGGTCGTCCCAGGTGATGGACAGGGCGCAGCAGGCCTGAATGCTGCCGCCATCCTTGGGCGCCAGCACAAAGAAATCCCGCAGGTGGCTATACAGCTCATTGTAGGAGCGTGGCAGCAGCAACCCGCTGCGGGAGCAGTCCATGAGCATGCCATGGATGGCTTTGACGTCGTCAATGCGGGCTTTTCGAATGTAGAACCCTTCGTTCTCCACGTCCTGTGCGCCTCACTGCTGGGCCAGGAGCGCGGACAGCTCCTGTCTGAGTTGGTTGGGGTCAAGGAATCCGGCATGGTCCAACGTCAGCTCGCCTCGCTTGTTGTAGACGAGCATCTTGGGAATGGCCTGCACGGCAAAGAACCTGGCCACGCCGGGCTTGGCAAGATACACCGGATAATTGAAGGCCATGCGCTTCATGAACGCCGGCAGTACCTCGGGGTTCTCATCCACGGATACTCCGAGGATGCGCACCTGGTCCTCGCCGAACTCCTCGCGCAGCTGCTTGAGGCCGGGAATCTCCACGATGCAGGGGGTGCACCAAGTGGCAAAGAAGTTCACCACCACCACTTTCCCTTTATGCTCGCGAACTTGCTGCATGAGGGATATGTGATCGATGGGCAGCGCCGCCTGCTGCGCCATGGCCGGTGCAGCCAGGCATCCCAGCAGGAGCAGCAACGGCAGCCAG
Organism: Desulfovibrio sp.; assembly: GCA_020217165.1. GTDB lineage: Bacteria > Desulfobacterota > Desulfovibrionia > Desulfovibrionales > Desulfovibrionaceae > Megalodesulfovibrio. The sequence goes on from JAIWOE010000065.1 coordinate 15,674, forward strand.
CGCTGCAGGCATTGAGGACGAAACCACTGCATTGGGCGTTCTCCCATGGGACGACGTGATTACGAATGCGGCCGCACGGCAGGCTGTACCGCCGTCAATTCCTTGGCCAGACGCACGGCAGCCACGGCATCCTGGGCATAGCCATGGGCGCCGATACGGTCGGCATACTCCTGGCTCACCACGGCCCCGCCCACAATGACCTTGGCTGGCAGGGCTTCTTGCTGCAGCAGCTTGATGGTGTCTTCCATACGCACCATGGTGGTGGTCATGAGGGCAGACAGGCCGATGATGGACGCCCCGCGCTCCTTGGCCGCCGACACGATGACCTCCGCCGGCACGTCCTTGCCGAGATCATAGACCTCGAAGCCGTGGTTGCCGAGCATCAAGGCCACGATATTTTTCCCGATGTCGTGAATATCCCCTTCCACCGTGGCCAGGATGACCACCGGCTTGTGGATCTTTTCCCCTTCCGCCTCGGCCTTGTCCAGCAGGGGTTTGAGGATGCGGAAGCCGTGCTGCATGGCCTCAGCGCTGGCGATGAGCTGGGGCAGGAAGTATTCCCGCCGCTCGTACTTTTCTCCCACCTGGGTGATGGCGGCAATGAGTTCGTCGTTCACCACGGCCATGGGCGACATGCCCGCGGCCAGGGCTGCTTCCACCAGGGGCTGGATGCGGGATTTATCGCCCTGGAGCACGGCCTGTTTCAATGTCGTGGCGGCTTTCCTGGGGCCGGCGCCGCCGGCGCCACCACCTGGTGCTCCACCTGCGCCACTGCCCTCTCCGCCGCCGGGCTTCCAGGCCGTGTAGCCGGCAATGAAGGTTTCGGCATTGGCGTCGCGTCCCAGCAGCACTTCCGCCGCGGCTCGGGCTTCCTTGAACCGGGTGGCGTGGGGATTGGCGATGGAAGCGGACAACCCGGCACCCATGGCCAGGGTCAGGAAGGTGGCGTTGAGCAGTTCCCGCGCCGGCAACCCGAAGGAGATGTTGGACAATCCCAGCACCGTAGGCAGCCCCAGCACCTCGGTGCAATGGCGGATGGTGGCCAGACACTGCACGGCGGCGTCCTGCCGGGAGGAAACCGTCAGGGCCAGGGCGTCCACCATGAGATTGGAGCGAGGAATGCCCAGATCCAGGGCCTGCTGCACCAGGGACTCAATGATGGCAATGCGTTCCGCCGCTGTCACGGGCAGCTTCTTGCTGGTCAGGGGTAAAAGGATGCACGGCGCGCCGTGGTCCCGGCACAGGGGCCCCAGGGCCTCCATGCGTCCAGGCTCGCCACTGATGGAGTTGATCAGCGCGCCGGCCGGACAACGATCCAAGGCCAGGGCCAGGGCGGCCGGGTCCGTGGAGTCCAGGCACAGGGGCGCCTCCACGCGGGCGGCCAAAGATTCCGTGAGCAGGGGCAGCAGGGCCTGTTCGTCCACCATGGGCGCGCCCACGTTCACATCCAGCACCTGGGCGCCATCCTCCAGCTGTTCCGTGGCGTACTGCAGGGCCAGCTGCAACTCCCCGGCCTGGTACTCGGCCGTGAGCTGCTTTTTGCCCGTGGGGTTGATGCGTTCCCCGATGACCACATGGGGCAAACACGGCGCCACCCGCACCAGCCTGGAGCGTGAGACCAGATGCAGCACGCCCTGTGGCCGGGCCGGGGCCAGGGTGCGGTCCTTGGTGAGGGCCTTGAGGGCCGCAATGTGCCGGG
>JAIWOE010000337.1 GCA_020217165.1 Desulfovibrio sp.
GAATGACGGCCTGGCCGAAGCCGATGACACTTTTGAAGCGCATGGTGTACTGGCAGGCATTGTCCGGCGAGGCGGGCTCCACCAAGGCCGTGTCGGTTTCCACCTGAATGCAGACCCGGTCGTTGCGGCGCAGGATCTCCATTTTACGCCCCTTGCGAGCGGAATGGATGAGGATGACGCCATCATCATAGACAAAGTTCACCGGTGTCACGTATGGCCAGCCGTCATCGCACATGCCCAGGTGCAGCACGTCCGCGCTGTGCAACACGGCGGCGATGGCCGCGGGATCATTCATGTGCTTTTCCTTGCGGCGCATGTGAGCCAGGGAGTTCAGGGGCCAGATGTCGTTCATGGAATGGAGCTCTCCGGCGCGGGAAATCGCGGCGGCCCCTTTTCAAGGGCCGGAAAATGGGTCACAACGCCTCAACATGCAGGGCGCGATGCCGCCACCGGCGGCAAGGCCGACATCCCTGCACTGCGTAAGGCGCCAGCATCAACGACTGTCTTCCCCCTGTCAAGGGCGCGGACAGGGCGCGCCGCATCGGTTTCCCGGCCACGACCCCACATCAGGATACGCTATGAGACACCTCGAAAACGCCCTGCTGCTCTTTGCCCGGCTGCCCCGCCCCAACGCGGTGAAACCCCGCCTGGCCGCCGGCCTGGCGGAGCACATGGACCCCGCTGCTGCCCAGGCCCTGACCCTAGCCCTGCACACGGCCTTTGTGGAAGACCTGCTGGATGCCATGGTCACGGTGCCGGCGTCCCTGCAGCTCTGGCTGGACCCCGCCGGCCTGCCTGAGGCCGACGCCCTGGCCCAGGCCCATCAATGGCTGGGGCAAAAGCTGGACCGCGCCTATGCCATCCGCCTGCAACAGGGGGAGACCTCGGGCGAACGCATGGCCCATGCCTTTGAAACCACCTTTGCCGAAGGCGCACATCGGGCCGTGTTCCTGGACAGCAATGTGCCGGACTACCCGGCCAAGGTCATCGCTGGGGCCTTCGAGGTCCTGCACCGGGTGGACGCCATCATCGGGCCGGCCATGGACGGCGGGTATTACGCCCTGGGCTTTGCAAAAAACGCCTACACCCCGGGCGTGCTGGCCCGCAAGACCGCTGGCGGGAATGGCGCGTGCAAGGCCACGGTGGCCGATCTCCAGGCCGCGCGGCTGGAACTGCTGCAGCTGCCGGAGTGGAACAATGTGGAGGAACTGCGGGATCTGAATATCCTCTACCGCACAAACAAACAAAGTTCTTTCAAAAAATCAAGAACGTACGCCCTGCTCACCCCCCATGAGGCCCTGCTGAAAACCCTGAACATGGACCTGCCGGCCATGGAAGATGTCATCGGACCTGATCATGTGCTGGCCCGGCTGCGTGGCCTCGCCGCCAGGGAATGATCCGCGCTGCGCAGTTGACGTCTGGCGCAACAGTGTCCATCATGGACGCATCACCAAGCAGGGCCGCACCTGCCCAAGGAGCCATTCGATGCAATATGATCAGGCCGATGCCGTACAAAAACTTTCCGGCGTCATGAAGTTTGAAAGCTGGATCAGGTTCTACTTCATCAAGGAAGAAGGAGAATCCCTTGTCATCCGTATTCCGGAAAACGCCCTTGCCAAAATGCAAGCGTTGTATCCGGAGTTCATGGAACTGGTGAACCTGCTCAACAACGAACCCATCACGTATGAAAAATCCGTGAATATGGTATGCCAGCACATGGTGTCACATTACGATGGCCCCGTGTTTCCCATTGGCACCGTGATGGACGTGATGGATACCAACGCCTTCCAGGTGGAGATGCAGTTGTTCCATGTCTGGATGCAGCACCATGAAGATCAGCTGGACCAGGGCATGTTCGACTTTGCCAAATGGACAGAGTTGTTCGAGGCGTGGAAGCGTTCCGAACCCGTGCAGGCCCTCATGGAAAAGCTCATGCAGTCGCCCTTGCCCACCATCTCCTGCTCCACGGACACCGTGCACTGATTGATCCGGAGGCCCCCATGCTTGCGCCTGCCCGCCCAGATCTTCCCACCCCCAAACATGCTGCCCGGCGTGTTGCCGGCCGCGCGGTGCTCTTGGCCTGCTGCATGGCCCTGACCCTGTTGGCCCTCTCCCTGACGTCCTGCTACGTGGAATCCGGCCCCGGCTACGTGGGCGCGGGCTTCATGCCCCCACGGCCCGACGGCCCGCCGGATCATTACGTCTGGGTACCCGCCGGTCCGGACAATCCCGAAGGCTACTGGACCTACGTGGGGCCGCCGCGACCGGGCTGGGCCTGGGTGCCGGCCCACCGCCGTCCCGACGGCAGCTGGGCTCCAGGGCACTGGCGCCGGCAGTAGCGCCGGGAAGCACGACCCTCCGCACCTCGTTCACCAAAGAACCGGCCCGCTGGCACTTCGCCTCCGGGTCGGTTCTTCATGGCGCTCCAGGACGGCGCAGTCGTCCTACCCTTCGTGCCGGGCCACCAGCACCTCGGTCAGGGCACGCTTGGGCACGTGGTGCACGGCCTTTTCATCCCGCCAGTAGCGGATGCTGCCGTCTGGCCCCACGGGATCGATGACGCATTCCTCCACCGGCTGTCCCAGA
>JAIWOE010000338.1 GCA_020217165.1 Desulfovibrio sp.
AAGTCGGCCTGGGAATTCTTTGATTTCGTGCACGAGGCTTGGCGCAAAAAGGCTGTGTTTGTCCTGCAGCAGAAGGACCGCGCCACCGAGGAAGAATTGCGGGTGAACACGGCCAAGGTGGTGGAGTACGCCCAGGCCCGGGGCCTGGCCGAGCCGGCGGTGTTCGCCGTGTCTGCCCGCAAGGCCCAGGAAGACCTCCAGGGCTCGGGCATGGCGGCCCTGCTGGGCTTTATCCGGGCCCACGTCACCGGCGGCCGCCGGGCGCGGGAAAAGATGGAAAGCTGCATCACCACCGGGCTCACGGTGCTGGAACTGGTGGATCGCTCCCTGGCCGAGCAGTCCGAAACCCTGCGCCAGGACCGCCGCGAGGAAGCCACCATCACGGACTATCTGGCACTGGCCCGCAAGAGCTGTCAGAGCGATGTGGAATGGATTCGCACCAAGATCGCCGACGCCTACGCCCGCCACGCGGCCGCCCTGGCCCGGGACTTCGAGGACGGCCTCTCCCTGGTCCAGATGCTGCGCATGACCGCCTATTCCATCGCCGGCAAAAAGGAGAAGATGCAGCAGTGGCTGGACGGCATCTTCGCGTCCTTCAAACAGAAACTTGATGCCGATGTGGAATCCGTGAGCGCCCAGGGCGCCGGCCGCCTGCGTGAGAGCGTGGGCAAGGTGATGGAAACCCTGGCCGGCCAGTTGCGTGCGGAGGCTGCGGCCCGCTCCCGCGAGGCGGCCATGACCACCATGACCCGCACCCGCCTGGAAAGCCTGGACCAGGCCCGCACCCAGGTGCTGGCTCTGCTGGACGATGCCGCCCTGGACGAACGCCTGACCCCGCGCACCCTGCAGTCCATGGGCGAACAGGCCGTGGCCGGCGGGCTCATCACAGCCATGGGGGCCATCATCGCTGCGGCCACCCATGCGGTGGTCATCGACATCACCGGCGGGCTCATCAGCCTGGCCGGGGCCGTGCTGGCCCTGAACATTCTGGCCATTCGCCGCCGGGCCAGCGTCAAGAAGTTCCGCGAAGCCCTGGAGCAGGGCCGCGAACGACTGCGCCAGGAGGTGGAAGAGCAGCTCACCCTGCAGCTCACGGCCATTTTTGACGATATTCACCTGGCCTTTACCCCGTTTTTCAACAACCTCGCTCGTCGCGAAGACGCCCTGGCCCAGCTGGATGCCCGCTCTCGGGAGCTGCGTCTGGCCCTGCTTGCCGAGCGCGACGAGCTGCCCCTTTCCGAATAGAACCGCTGTGTGCAGGCGACTGGAGGAACGACGATGATCTATGATGTGGACAAGGAAACCTTGCCCCGTGAGGACATGGAGGCGCTGCAGCTGCGCCGTCTGAAGGCCCTGGTGGAAAAACTGTACGCCGTGGTGCCCTTTTATCGCAAGGCCATGGACGCGCGGAAAATCAGCCCCGCGGAGTTGCGCACCCTGTCCGACCTGCAGTATTTCCCCTTCACCGAAAAGCAGGACCTGCGCAACCATTATCCCTTTGGCCTCTTTGCCGCGCCCCGGGAGAGCATCGTCCGCATTCATTCCTCCAGCGGCACCACCGGCAAGGCCACGGTGGTGGGCTACACCCAGCGCGACCTGGACATCTGGGCCCAGTGCGTGGCCCGGTCTCTCATGGCCGCCGGCGCCACCCGCAACGATATCATCCACAATGCCTACGGCTATGGCCTGTTCACCGGCGGCCTGGGGGCGCACTACGGCGCCGAACGCCTGGGCGCCACGGTGGTGCCCGTTTCCGGCGGGGCCACCAAGCGACAAATCAGCATCCTGAAGGACTTTGAAGCCACGGTCATCTGTTGCACGCCATCGTACATGCTGCACCTGCACGAGGCCGCCGAGGAGGTGGGGGTGGACATCCGCAAGCTGCCCCTGCGCGTGGGCGTGTTTGGCGCCGAGCCCTGGACCGAGGAAATGCGCCGGCAGATCGAGCAGAAATGCGGCATTACCGCCACGAACATTTACGGGCTCTCGGAAATCATGGGGCCCGGGGTGGCCCAGGAATGCGCCGAGGGGCAGTGCGGCATGCACCTCTTTGAGGATCACTTCCTGCCAGAGATCATCAACCCCGAAACCGGCGAGGTGCTCCCCGCCGGGGCCCAGGGCGAGCTGGTGATCACCACCCTGACCAAGGAAGGCATTCCCCTGCTGCGGTATCGCACCCGGGACATGACCACCCTGAACTATACGCCCTGCGTGTGCGGCCGCACCCTGGTGCGCATGGGCCGCATTGCCGGCCGCAGTGACGACATGCTCATCATCCGCGGGGTGAACGTCTTCCCCTCGCAGATCGAAGCCATTTTGATGGAGACCGAGGGCCTCTCGCCGCATTATCAGATTGTGGTGCGCCGCGAGGGCAATCTGGACACCATGGAAGTGCAGGTGGAGGTGGGCGAGTCCTTGTTCTCCGACGAGATCAAGACCCTGCAGCAGCGCGAACGCCGCATCTCCGACACCATCAAGGAATTCCTGGGCGTGACGGCCAAGGTGAAGCTGGTGGAGCGCCAGAGCATCGCCCGCTCCGAAGGCAAGGCCAAACGCGTCATTGATGA
>JAIWOE010000066.1 GCA_020217165.1 Desulfovibrio sp.
CTTTTGCACTTATTTCTGATTATCATGGCATTATACAGAACAACACTCCCGGCCTTGCTGCTGGAACAGGCGGCACGCCACGGCAGCCGCACGGCCCTGCGGGAAAAGCAGTGGGGGGTGTGGCAGCCCACCACCTGGACGCAGTACGCGCGCATTGTTGCCGAATTCGCCGCCGGCCTCAGGAGCCTGGGCCTGGGCAAGGGCGATGTGGTGGTCTGCATCGGGGACAACCGTCCGGAATGGCTGTGGGCCGAACTGGCCATCCAGGGCCTGGGCGGCATCAGCCTGGGGCTGTACCAGGATGCCCCGGCGGACGAGGTGGCCTACATCTTCGACCTGGCCGAGGTGCGCCTGGTGGTGGCCGAGGATCAAGAGCAGGTGGACAAGATGCTGGAGATCAAGGAGAAATCCAAGCATCTCCAATATATTGTCTACCATGACCCCAAGGGCCTGGCTCCGGATGAGGCCCTGGGCCTCATTTCCTTTGAGGCCGTGTGCGAGCGCGGCAAGGCCCAGGCCGGGCAGTATGCGGAGTGGGTCAAGGCGCTTTCGCCCGACGATCCTTGCGTCATCGTCACCACTTCCGGCACCACCGGCAGACCCAAGCTGGCCATGCTGTCCCATGCCAACATGCTGGCCATGGCCAGCAACCTGAACGAGGCCGACCCCAAATTCCCCAGCGACGAGTTTGTCAGCTTTCTGCCCCTGGCCTGGATTGGCGAACAGATGATGGCTCTGGCCTCGGCGCTGCTGCACGGCTTCACCGTGAATTTTCCCGAAGAGCCGGACACGGTGCAGGCGGACATCCGCGAAATCGGACCGCATCTCATCTTTTCCCCGCCTCGTGTGTGGGAGAACATGGCCGCCGGGGTGCAGGTGAAAATCATGGAAACCACGCCCTTCAAGCGCTGGGTGTACCACCGACTGCGGCCCGTGGGCCTGGCCTGGGCAGACTGCAAGTTCCAGAAGCGCACGCCCTCCCTGGGCCTGCGCCTGGCCTATCTGCTGGCCAGGGTGGTGTTGTTCAATCCCCTGAAGGACAGTCTGGGGCTTTCCAACATCCGGTCCGCCTCCACCGGCGGGGCGGCCCTGGGACCGGACACCTTCCGCTTTTTCCATGCCTTAGGGGTGAACCTCAAGCAGTTGTACGGGCAGACGGAAATTGCCGGCATCAGCTGCATTCACCGGGATGGTGAAATCGACTTCGATTCCGTGGGCCGTCCCATCGCCGAGACCGAGATCATTATTTCGGAGGAAGGCGAGATCCTCTCCAAAAGCCCGGCCGTGTTCCTGGGGTACTACAAGAACGAGGCCGCCACGGCGGAGACCCTGGCCGACGGCTGGTTGCGCTCCGGCGATGCCGGGTACTTCAATCAGGCCGGGCAGCTGGTGGTCATCGATCGACTCAAGGACGTGATGCAGCTTGTGGGCGGGGAGCGCTTCTCCCCGCAATTTCTGGAGAACAAGCTCAAGTTTTCGCCCTTCGTCAAGGAGGCCGTGGTGCTGGGGCAGGAACGCGAGTACCCCGCGGCCATCATCTGCATCGACATGGGCATTGTGGGCCGGTGGGCCGAATCCAGGATGATCACCTACACCACCTACCAGGATCTGGCTGCCAAGGAAGAGGTTTACGCCCTCATCCGTCAGGAGGTGGATCAGGTGAATGCCTCCCTGCCCGCGGCCCAGCGTATCCGGCGCTTTGCCCTGCTGTACAAGGAGCTGGACGCCGACGATGGCGAGTTGACCCGCACCCGCAAGGTCCGCCGACAGGCCGTGGGGGAGCGCTACGCCGCCCTCATCGAGGGCCTGTATTCCGACGCCGCCAGCCTGGACCTCATCACCCACATCACCTACCAGGACGGTCGCGTGCGCGAGATGCGCGGCGTGGTGCGGATGGAATCCGTGTAAACGGGATGGAATAGCCATGGAATATTATCTGCAGCTCGTCATCAACGGTCTGGTGGTCGGCTCCATTTACGCCTTGGTGGCGTTGGGGTTTGTGGTGATTTACAAGGCCACCAAGGTCGTCAACTTCGCCCAGGGCGAGCTGGTGATGGTGGGGGCGTACGCCTGCTTTTCCCTTACCGTGGAGATGCAGTTGCCGTTTTTGCTCTCGTTCCTGATGACCCTGGGCTTTTCCGTGGTCCTGGGCCTGGCCATCGAGCGGCTGGTGCTGCGACCCATGATCGGCGAGCCCATTATTTCCGTCGTCATGGTCACCATCGGCCTGTCTTCCATCCTCAAGAGTCTGGTACAGATGTTCTGGGGCACGCAGATTCAGGTGTATCCGCAGGTGCTGCCGCAGGAGCCGTATTTTGTCATGGGCGTCCCCGTGGCGCCGGTGTACATCGCGGCTTTTGTGCTCTCGGCGTTGCTGTTTGCCATCTTTTCGGTGTTCTTCAAGTATTCCAGGCTGGGGGTGGCCATGCGGGCCACGGCCCTGGACCAGTGCGCCGCAGCCAGCATGGGCATTGGCATCAAAAGCATTTTCGCCCTGTCCTGGTGCATTGCCGCGGTGGTTTCCAGCGTGGGCGGGGTGATTCTGGGGAACATCAACGGCATCAACGCCCAGCTGGGGCACCTTGGCCTCAAGGTGTTCCCGGCGGTGATCCTGGGCGGGCTGGACAGCCTGTTGGGTGCGGCCCTGGGCGGCATTGTCATTGGCGTGCTGGAGAACGTGTGCGACGGCGCGGCCAAGCAGCTCCTGGGCCTGGGAGGCTTCAAGGAAGTGGCGGCCTTCATCGTGCTGGTGATCATCCTCATGGTCAAGCCTTACGGCTTTTTCGGCACCAAGCAGATTGAGCGGGTGTAACCCATGCAAGGCAAGTGCGGACTGTTTTTTGAATCCTATCGGGAAGAAGCCGCCCTGCTGGTGGGCGGGTTCCAGAAGGCGCGGTTTGCTGCCCTGCTGGTGGTGCTGTGCGTCTGCCCCTTTGTGCTGAACGCGTATCATCTTTCCATCCTCATCCTCATCAATATCGCCGTGGTGGGGGCCGTGTCCCTGAACCTGCTCACGGGCATGTGCGGGCAGATATCCCTGGGCCACGGCGCCTTCCTGGGCGTGGGCGCCTACGCCTGCGGGGCCCTCACCCTGCAGGGCGTGCCCTTTCTGGTGGCCCTGCCGGCGGCCGGCTGCATCACCGCGGCCACGGGCATGCTCTTTGGCATCCCGTCCTTGCGGCTCAAGGGCATTTACTTGGCCATCGCCACCCTGGCGGCGCAGCTCATTCTGCAGTACATTTTTCTGCATTGGGATGCCGTGACCGGCGGCTCCATCGGCCTGGCCTTGGACCCGCCCTCCATTGCCGGCATGACTTTCGATACGGACGAGAAGATGTTCTACCTCACCCTGGGCGTGGCCATGGTCATGCTGGTGATGGCCTCGAACCTGATGCGTTCCCGCCACGGCCGGGCCTTTGTGGCCATCCGGGACTTTTACCTTTCCGCCGAAATCGTGGGTGTGAACCTGTTTGCCTACAAGCTGATGGCCTTTGCCGTGAGCAGTTTCATGGCCGGGGTGGCCGGCGGGCTGTGGGGGCATTACCTGCAGTTTGTCACGCCGGAGCCCTTTGGCCTGGGCCTGTCCATCAGCTATCTGGCCATGTGCATCATCGGGGGCCTGGGGAGCATCCAGGGGGCGGTGTTCGGGGCCATTTTTCTCACCCTGCTGCCGGAGGTGCTCACCTGGCTGCTGGAAGTGGGGAGCGCCGTGTTCCCCGGGGCGTCCCAATATCTGGTGGCGGCCAAGGAGGGGGTGTTCGGTCTGGTGCTGGTGCTCTTCCTCATCTTCGAGCCCGAAGGCTTGCAGCGGCGCTGGCGGCTGTTCAAGGCCTGGTGCAAGCTTTTTCCATTCGCCTATTGATTCAGGGAGAACGACGTATGCGGACGCAGATTTTCGCGGCGGTAATGGCGCTGGTGTTGCTCGTGGCCGGCCCGGCCATGGCGGATACCATCAAGTTCGGGGTGCTGTCGGACCTGTCCGGCCCCACCTCCAGCGTGGGCGTGCCATATGCCAAGGGTGTGCAGGATTGTGTGAAACATCTCAACGATACGAAATTCCTGGGCGAACACACCCTGCAGGCCCTGCAGGTGGACTACGCATACAACGTGCAGCAGGCCCTTTCCGCCTACAAGAAGTTCAAGACCGAAGGCATCGTGGCCCTGCAGGGCTGGGGCACGGCAGACACCGAAGCCCTGACCCGGTTTGTGGCCCAGGACAAGATCCCCTGCTTCTCGGCCTCGTATTCCGCCCACCTCACCAACCCCCAAAACGCGCCGTACAACTTCATCGTGGTGGCGGACTACACCACCAACCTGCGCGGCATTCTTAAATATTTCAAGGATAAATGGACGGAAGAACGCGCCCCCAAGCTGGCCTTCATCTATCCGGACCATCCCTATGGCCTCACCCCCCTGGAGGGCGGCAAGGCCTACGCCAAGGAGCTGGGATACGAACTGGTGGGGGATGAACACGTGGACCTAAAGGCCATGGACGCCACCTCCCAGCTGTTGACCCTGCAGGGCAAGGCCCCGGATTTCTGCTGGATTGGCGGCACCACCCCCACCACCTCGGTAATTCTCAAGGACGCCCAAAAGTTGAAGATGAAGACTGTCTTCTTCACCAACATCTGGGGCGTTGACGAAGACCTCATCAAACTCGCTGGCGACGCTGCCGAGGGCACCTACACCGTGCAAGGCGGCTCCACGGGCTATGACGACACCCCGGGCAACAAGATCATCCTGGCCCTCACCGGCGGCGAAATTCCCATGACCCATTACTACCGCGGCTTTGCCTCCACCTACGTCATGGCCGAGCTCATCCGCCGCGCCCTGGAAAAGGGCGCCCTGACGGGCGAGGCCGTGAAGAACGAGGCAGAAGCCATGCGGGACTTCGATCCCCTGGGCCTCACCCCCCCCGTCTCCTACTTCCCCGACGACCATCGTCCCACCATGACCTCCTTCATCTACAAGATCGAAGACGGCAAGCTGGTGAAGAAGGGCACCGAGGTGCTGGAACGCAAGGCCGAGTGGCTGGGCAAATAACCGTATTGCAGGATTGCTGAAGGAGCCGGACTGTGGACATGCTGCGTGTGGAAAACCTGGAGGTCGTGTACAACGAGGTGGTCCTCGTGCTCAAGGGCCTCTCCCTCACGGCCGCCGCCGGCCAGATCACGGCCTTGCTGGGGGCCAACGGCGCGGGCAAGTCCACCACCCTGAAGGCCATTTCCGGCCTGCTGGCTGGCGAGAACGGCAAGATTACGGAAGGGGCGGTCCTGTTGGAGGATCGCCCCGTCCATGGCTTGCCGCCGGACAAGATTGTCCGCTCCGGCATCTTCCAGGTGATGGAAGGCCGACGGGTGTTCGAAGACCTGACCGTGGAGGAGAACCTTCGCTGCGGCGCCTTCACCAGGCCCCGGGCGGAACTGGTCCCTTCCCTGGAACGGGTCTATGACTATTTTCCTCGTCTGGCAGAGCGCAGAAAGCAGCTGGCCGGCTTCATGAGCGGCGGGGAACAGCAGATGCTGGCCATCGGCCGTGCCATGATGGCCCGGCCCAAGCTGCTCTTGCTGGATGAACCCTCCCTGGGCTTGGCCCCCCTGCTGGTGGAGGACATCTTCACCATCATCAAACGCCTCAATGCCAACGAAGGCGTGACCATCCTGCTGGTGGAACAGAACGCCCGCGCCGCCCTGAACATCGCCTCCCACGGCTACATCATGGAGAACGGGCGCATCGTGCTGGAAGGCGAGGCCCAGGCCATGCTGCAGAACCCGGACGTGCAGGAGTTCTACCTGGGCATGAGCCATGGCGGCGAGAAGAAGCGCTACCGGGACGTCAAGCATTACCGCCGCCGCAAGCGCTGGCTGGGCTAGCGTCCTCAAAGGAAGTGTTCATGGCAATGCAACACCGGGCCGCCTGCAGGGAGGCCCCGGAGTCGCAGGCTCCGAAGCACCAGGGCCTGCACCGCAACTGCCGTGTTCACAAGGACTTGACCGCGCGCCCCGGCAATGGCATCACCGTGCTGTCATCCGGCGTGTCCAAGATAGATGTGTGGACCGTGACCGGATTCCTGCCCCCTGGCACGGAGAGCGTATGGCCGATTCGTCGTTTAAAAAAGGCATTTATTCCAGCATCCACAATACCCAGCTTGGCATGGGCATGACCCGGCGCACGGCCAAGGTCAAGCGCTTTTGGTCGGTGCAGGAGGAAGAGGGCGGCGGGTTCAGCATTCAGCCCTTAAACCAGAACCTCATCCCCACCGGGCAAAAGCGGCCCATCACCGCAGCGGAACTGGCCTCCCAGTTTACCTACGAACCGGATTATTTTGTGGAGGCAGGGGCCCGCGCCTTGTGGCGGTCTGGGCCCGAAGGGCAGATACCCGTTACTGGCGGGGAGGAACCGCCCACGCCAGCGCCATTTTCCAGGAAAAAATCCCCCGCCCCGGACGCGGAGGACGCCGCACCACGCAAGGTGAGCCTTGACCGCGCCATCCTGGCGGATGAAGAGGACGACAAGGCAGCCCAGCTGCGGCAGCGTAGGGAAGAGCAGGCCAAAAAGCGCCAGGCCGCGGAAGATCAGGCCGAGCAGCGCGCCCGGGCGGAATTCGTTATGGGAGTGGCCCACCTCAAGCGGGGAGACAGGGCCAAGGCCTTGCAGCTGTTCGAGAAAGTTGCCACCATGGATGGCGAGTTCGCCCCGCGGCACAAGCACATGTTCAATGAATTCGGTATTGGTCTGCGTAAAAGTAACCTGCCGGACATGGCCTTGAAAATGTATCGCCGTACCCTGGAGCTTTCTCCCCACGACGATCACATCTATCACAACATGGCGCGCATCCATTACGAGCGTGGAGAGATTGCCAAGGCCACGGAACTGCTGCAGAAAAGTCTGGAGTTGAACCCGGGGCTGGAGATGTCTCGCAAGTTCCTGGAATTCATCGACAAGAACCGGAAGAAATTCCCCCGGTTTTCCATCTAGCCCGCATGGCCGCAATGTTCGTTCAGTCCACCACGCCAGGCCTTCCTGACGGACTGTGGAAGCGGCGTTGTTTCTCGTGTTCCAGTCGCCATCAGGTGTGGCGGGACGCGGTCTAACCCTCACGCGGACGGCAGGCATGCTCCTCGATTATTCCTCCGAGTTGGCACGGCTGCAGCGTTCCCTGGCCCGGCAGGCGCAGGCCCGGCCGCGGCTCCTCAGTGCCTCCCCCCGGGCCCTGGCCTGGAAGGTGGATCCCTGGTATTACGTGGCCTTGGCGCCACAGTTTCTGGCCCGCTGGGCTGCCTGGACCACCATGCGTCCCGGTGTGGCGGCAGATGTGCTGCTGCGGACCGGGGTGCTGATTTCCAGAAAACTGCCGTCAGGCCGCAAAACCGTGCTCCCCGTGCGGCTGGTCTGGTCCGGCGGCACCAGCCAGGCCCAGAGCATGCTGGTGCCGGTGCAGTTGTTTCAGGCCGACGCCATTGACCGCGCCCTGCTTCTGCATGGCCTGCCGCGCCCCACGGTCTCCCTCATGCGCATACACCGGGAGAGCCGGGCCATGCTCAAGGTCTTCCTCAACGGCAAGGCCATGCTCTCCGACGCCGCCTTTCACTGAAATCCAGCCAGCAGGGCCTGCAGGCCCACGGCATGTTGCCATTGCACAATGGGCGCGCTGCGCAGCAGCTGCACCAGGCCAGCCTCGTCCTCGGGGGGCGGGCCGGGCAGTTCATTGGCCAGCACGCCCACCCCGGACGGGTGGTGGCAATCCGTATTGTACAAGGCAATGCAGGGGGTGCGTGCCAGGGCCTGGGCGTAGCACTCCCAATTGGCCGGCGCCACCAGGCCTTGGCGCTGCACGTGACTGTATTTGAGGAGGTTGACGGAGTTCACCTCCATGCCGTCCACCCAGTGCAGGATATGTTGCAGGGCCTGGGGAATGGCACAGGAATAGCGGAAGGGGTGGGCCACAAAACTGAAGATCTGCTGGCGCACCGGGGCCAGCCGGCGGGCAATCTCTGCCAAAGGGAGCCCCGGGCGGGCAAGACGGGCGCTGGTCAACAGGGAAGGCGGTGCGATGAGCACCACGTCGTACTGCTCCGCCAGGGACAGTTCCATGCCTGCATACAGCCGCAGGGGGGGATGTGCCTGCTCCAGGCGGGCGAGGTCGGCCCGTGTCCATTGATGGTGATGTTCCGTGAACACCACCGCATCCAGCCCCCGTTCCAGGGCCAGCCTGCAAAGCTCGTCGGGGGCCAGGGAGGAGCAGGCAGAGTATCGCCTGGTGTGGGCGTGGCAGTCCAGTCGCATTGTCAGAGCATACCACGTCCGGCCGGCAGGGCAAGCCCTGGGTGGCCACGTCTGGAAATGGCAGAGCCTGTCGCGTCATTCACTTGACGAAACCCCGCTCCTGGGAAAATATCATGGAGAGACCATAGTCACCGCCGGCCTGGATGCCGCCAGCGCAAGGGGAACAGCAGTGCGCACCCGTTTGTATGCCTGTCTGATGATGTTGGGCTCCGTGTTGGTGGCCACGGTGCTGGTGGAACTGCTTCTCCGCGCCTTTGTGACACTGCCATTTTTTGTGGGCGAGTCCACCACCGTGTACGACCCGGTGTACGGCAAGCGACTCAAGAAGAACCTGCGCACCCAACGCATTGCCCCGGAGTATCGGTCCCGCATTACCATCAACAGCCTTGGCTTTCGCGGACCGGAACCCCTGGGGCCCCTGCAGCACCCCCTGTTGTTTCTGGGAGATTCCTTCACCTTTGGCGCCGAAGTGGATGACGACAAGCTCTTTACGCATCTGGTGGGCAAGGCGTTGGACAAGGATGTGGTAAATGCCGGCATCAGTGGCATTGGCAACGGCTTCTGGGTGCTGTTTCTGGAACGCGAGGCCACGGCCTTGCAGCCAGCAGCCGTCATCCTGCAGCACTGCATCAATGACTTTACGGACAACCTCCAGGAGCGCCTTTTCCACCTGCAGGAAGATGGGACCCTGGTGTCCCTGCCTGCGCCGCCGCCGGGCATCCTGCGCCGGGTGCAGGAAGTGGTGGACGCCATTCCAGGCCTGGCCGCCTCGCACCTCATCAGCCTGCTCCGGGGGGCGGAGGCCTCCTGGCGCTCACGACTTCGCACGGATTATCACACCCAGCCCCTGGAGGATGAGGACGCCCTCACCCTGGTGCTCACGCGGCGGGCCCTGGCCCTGTGCCGGCAGCACGAATGGCCGGTGCTGGGCATCGCCACGCACCTGATGGGGCCGCGATTCGAGGCACTGGCCGCCGTGTACGCGGAATTCGGCGCGGAGCTGCTCTCCATGGATGGACCGGCGGAGCGACCGGCATGTTATTTTGTCCAGAACATGCACTGGACGGAAGCCGGCCATGCCTGGGTGGCGGAGCGGGTGACGACGAAATTACGGGACAAGCTGCAGTGAGGCGGGGCGCCAGGCGGTAAAAAAACACGGCGCCCCCGGTGCCAAGGCACGCATGGGGACGCCGTGTGTCACGTTCAGGCGAGGCAGGCGGGTCTACCAGCTTTTGCTGCGCTGTGTGGCCAGGGCTGCAGCCTGCTCCTCGAAGGTGGCAAAGCCGGCGTGGTGCAGGGCGTCGGCAACGGTTTCGGTCCAGTTCCAGTTGGCATAAATGACGGCCTTGTGGAACGTGGCGCGGAAGCCCTCCATTTCCTGACGATAGAAACTTTCCTTGGCCGAGTCCATGTTGTCCCGCAGCTGTTCGTGCAGGCGGGCCAGTTCACCCTCGTACCATTCCATGAAGTCCGCCGCAGTGGTGTACTTCTTGAGGATGTGTTCGTAATTGTGGACCTTGATGGCCTTCTTGAGCCGCTCCAGGAACTGCTGGCTCAGCCACTCGCCCAGCTTATCGGTGGTGAGGTTTTCCTTTTCCACCTCGGCGATGTCGAACTTGGTCTGGGCGTACGTATCGGGCACCACGGAGGCGGAGACGATACCGGCAATGGTCACCAGGCCGCGCAGGATCAGGGAGTTGGACACGCCCTGGCCGCAGAAACCAACCTTCTTGCCCATTTTCTGGCCGGTGAAGATGGTCACCAGGATGGCCCAGACCACGGCGGGATCTTCTTCGTCGTAGATGTGGCGCAGGCGGGCGTTGTCGCGGTCCGTGGCCAGCACCATCTGGGTCATGTCGTTGGAGCCGATGGAGAAACCGTCGAACTCTTCGATGAACTGTTTGGCCAGGATGGCGTTGGAGGGAATCTCGCTCATCAGATGGAGCTTGAGGCCGTCCTTGCCACTGCGCAGGTGATGCACCTGCTCCAGGTAGCGCTTCATGGAGCGGGCTTCCTCCAGGGTGCGCACGAAGGGCAACATGAGCTGGAGGTTGGAGCCGCCAAAGATGCCGCGGGCAAGCTTGAAGGCTTCCAGCTCCCAGTCATGGATGTTGCGGGAAACGCCGCGGTAGCCCAGCATGGGGTTGTCTTCGAATTCCTCGAAGAGGATGCCGCCGATGAGATTGCGGTACTCGTTGGATTTGAAATCCGTGGTGCGGTAGATGATAGACCGGCCGGAGAAGGCCATGGCAAACAGGGCCAGGCCTTGGGCCAGGGTTTGCACATAATGCTCGCGGCCGGTGCGGTAGCCGCGGGCCTTCAGGATTTCCTTGATGCGCCGGGGCACGCCGGTGACGCTTTCCATGGCGCCCAGCAGACCCACCTTGAGGGCCACATCGCGGCGCATGTTCTCGATTTTTTCGAGCATGGCCTTGATTTGCGGATCATCCTTCACGGCGTCGGCCTGGGCCTTAATGGCAGCCTCGTACTCCTGGCGCAGCTTGCGGGAATCCGGATCCTTGCCGGTGAGGGCGTTGATCTTGTCCTTGTAGCCCATGATCACGGCCACATGCTCTTCGAGGTCCGTGCTGGTTTTGAGCACATCAATGCGCTGGGAGGCCAGGTTCACGAATTCGTCGAGCTTCTTGTCCAGCTCGCGGATCTGGCGGTGGATGGAGAGCACTTCCTCGGTGGAGCGGGTGGATTCGCGCTCGGTCAGGGCGTCCAGCTCCTTGGCAATGCCCGTCACCACGCCCACGTACTGGCGCAACTTCATGTCCACGGAGACCACGCCGGCAGCCATCTGGTCGCGGATGATCTTGGTGAGTTCGTTATCCAGCTGTTCGATGTGTCTTTCCACCACCTGTTCCAGCACGCCGTTATCGTAGGCTTCCAGGGCCAGGGGATGAATGGCGATGTTGCCGAGCATGAACTCGGCCCGCAGCAGGCCGACTTCGAAATCCGAGGATTCCCGCAGGCGGGAGAGGAACATGGCCTGGCCCACGTCTGCCAGAATGAGGCCCACCTTGGTCTTGGTGGCCGGTAAGGAGGAGACGTCGATTTCCCCGCCCACTTCCACCAGGGGCAGCAGGCCGCGGTACACCTTGCCCGTGGAGCCGTCCACGGTGATTTCCTGACCCTCCAGGCTCTTGAGCATTTCCAGCCGGCCGATGCCGATGACGGCCGGGATGCCCAGCTCCCGGGAGGTGATGGCGGCGTGGGAGGTGTCGCCACCCACGTCGGCCAGGATGGCGGCGGCAATGCGCATGCCGGGCACCATGTCCGGGTCCGTGCGCTCGGCGGCCAGGATGTCACCCTTGTTGATCTTGTTCAGTTCCAGGGCGCTGCGCAGGAATTTCACCGTGCCCTGGCCGGCGCCGCGGGAGGCGCCATTGCCTTCGAGGATGACTTCGGCGTTCTGGCGGGCCTTGGGCTCCACTTCCAAACGGCGCATGTAAATGGTGTGGGGGTGATGCTCGAATTCTTCGTTCCAGCGGGTTTCGGGTCGGGCCTGGACAAACCAGAGGCGGTCCGCGGCGTCGAAGCAGAATTCGGTATCCATGATCATGCCGCCGTAGGCCAGGCTCACGGCGCGCACGCCCTTGGCCACTTCCTCGGCCTGGGCCAGGGAGAGGGCCCAGCGGTAGACCTCATGTTCCGGCACATCCACAATCTTGGTGCCGCCCATGACATCGTACACGATCTTTTTGTCCTTGGCGCCCATGAAACGGATGACCACTTCGGAGTCGTCGCCGCGCTTGAAGACGTAGAATTTGTCCGGGGTGACCATGCCGCCCACCACGGCCTCGCCCAGGCCGTAGCTGGCGTCTATGGAAACGAGGTCCTTGCGCACGGTGCCGCGGCAGCCGGTGGCCGTATCTGCACTGAAGGCCGTGCCGGAGATGACGGGGTTGATCATGCGCATGATGCACACCGAGAGGGAGGTGTTCTCGATGGACCATTCGATCTTGGCCTTGGTGGCGATCTCGTCATCGCCCGTGGCTTCGGCCTTGATCAGGGCGTCCAGGATGGCCTCGCGGCGATACGTCATGGAGCGCAGGTTGTAGGCCGAGGCGCAGTCCCACTGGTAGGCTTCCACGCACTGGGTTTCGCCCACGATGTTGAGGTAGGTGTCCTGCAGGCCGGCAAAGGCCTTTTTGCGGCTGTCCTCACCCGCGGCGGAGGAACGCACGGCCACGGGTTCATCTTCGATGCCGGCTTCCTTGCAGATGTCGTTGTAGGCATCGCGGACGGCGACTTCGATGTCCTTGGGCATTTCCACGGAAAGGATGCCCACCTGCACCAGCACGGAACGCTTGCGCAGCTGGTCGATGCCCTCAGGGGAGGTGGCAAAGCCTTCCACCACGTTGTTGATGAAGGTGCGCAGTTTGAGTTGGTTGGCGCCGGGGTGGGCCCTGGTTTCGCCCTTGACCTCCTTGGCCAGGCGACGCACGAAGTGCTTCAGGAATTCAGGATCCTTGTTCACTTCCGCATCGTTCCAGTCCGTGCGATTGTATTCGCGGTCCACCAGCTGACGCACCAGGGTGGCGTTCACCTTGGTTTCGTCAAGCAGGCGGTGGAATGCAATGGAGGAAATGGCGCGGAACTGCGGGGCGCGGATGCCCTGCACCTGGCTGATGATGGCGGTGTTGTAGTTCTTGCCGCCAACCAAGAGCTCGGCTTCCTCGCCGATGGCGACGATATCCGCCCCGGTGAGGACCAGCTTTTCCTTCAGCTTGGCCACGTCAGGCGCTCCCGCCTGCTCCTGCCCCGGGCTTGCGGTCTCGGTTCCCTGATCGGCAGAAGTCTGAGGGGCCATCTGTGCTTCGGCCTTCGCTTTCGCCATCGTCACGCCTCCTTGGGGGCTCTGTCTGCTCAAGAAGCTGGTTGTGTGCGGCAAGGGCGCGCCCGGAATGCCGGGGGCAGCGCGGCAGCCTGCGGGTGATTCAGAATAAATATCCGGCGCAGCCTTCCCGCAGCGCCGGCGCATCCGAATTTATAGCCTGCGCGCAGGCGTTCGTCAATGTCACGGTTGTGCGACGCCGCGTTCAAGGTACATGCGGTCATAACAGAAACACGGTGGCCAATCCAAGAAAAATCAAAAAGCCACCCGTATCCGTGCAGGCGGTGAGAAAGATGCTTGATGCCTGGGCAGGATCGCGCCCCATGCGCCGCAGCACCAGGGGGATGGAGGCCCCCACCGTGGCGCCAAGGGTCATGTTCATGAGCAGGGCCCCGCCCATGACGGCCCCCAGCACCAGATTCTTGGTGACCAGCGTTACCGCCGCGGACACCAGCGCCCCAATGACCACGCCATTGAGCAGGCCGATGCGCAGCTCGCGCTTGATGGCGTGGGAGGACTTTTTGCGATCCATGGCTTCCAGCACCAGCTGTCGGATGACCACCGCCAGGGACTGTTGCCCCGTGTTGCCCCCCTGGTTACAGACAATACCCATGAGCACCGCCAGGATGGCCATTTTCTCGATGGATTCCTCGAAAAAACCCACCACGATGGCGGCCATGAGGGAAGTGAACATGTTCACGCACAACCAGGGCAGGCGCTTGAGCACGGATTGCCGCCAGGGCGTGTCCACGGTTTCGTCCACGCCGGCGCCCACCATGCCCAGCATGTCTTCGCTGGCTTCTGCATGGATGATGTCGATGACGTCGTCGTGGGTCACCACACCCAGGAACTTGCCGGCGTCGTCCACCACGGGCAGGGCCAGAAAGTTGTAGTGGGAGAGAGTGCGGGCCACTTCTTCCTTGTCCGTGCGTGCGTGCACGTAGATAAGGGTCTGATCCTTGATGAGATCGCGCAGCAGCACCCCCGGCCGGGCCACCAGCATTTCTCGCAAGGAAGCCACACCCATGAGGCGTTCATCTTCGTCCACAATGTAGGCGTAGTAGGGGATTTCCTTGTCTTCGATATCCCGGCGTAGGATGGCGATGGCCTGATCGGCCGTGAGGCCGTGATCAAGGATCACGTTTTCCGTATTCATGACCCCGCCGGCGGTGTCGGGGTCATAGCGCATCAGGTGGGCAATCTGGGCGGCGTCCTCCTTGTGCATGCGCTTGAGCATGGTCTCGCGCAGGCTGCGGGAGAGCTCATCCAGCACGTCGGCGGCGTCGTCGTAGGACATCTGGGAAAGGATGTGCGCGGCCTGGTCGGGGTCCAGGGTGGCGATGAGCTGGGCGCGGCGGTGGGTGTCCATCTCGGAGATGGCGTTGGCCGCGTCTTCGGGATCCAGGTTGCCCACGGTCTCCACCTGCTCCTGCAGGGGCATGGCCTCCAGGTGGTCAGCGGCGTCGGCAGGATGGACGTTTTCAAACGCGTCGTGCTGCTCGTGGTCCTGTGCCGGGACCTGCGCCACCCTCGGTTCGGGGCAGGGGGCCTGGGCGGACTCGTCGCCGTCGCAGCGGGGGAGATTGGTGTCCTGCTCGACCATTTTCATACCTTTTTGGTCAAATTCTTCCGAGGCTACCTTGACGAAACCCAAGCCGGCGGCCTAACTTGATGGGCGCCCCCTTACTACCAATACCTTCCGGCGAGCACAATCCTTAACTCCTGACGTTGCGCCCGCCTCAGCAGGCTGCCCATGGTTCCCACTCCCCGCATCCCTTCCCTCAATGCCGTCTTCCCCGACCCGGTCCAGCTGGCCCAGGTTCGGCGCATGCTCCAGGCTGCCTTGGACGAAGACGGCCCCGACCTGACCACCCGCGGCATCTTTTCCCGCGAGGAGACCCTGACGGCCACCCTGCTGGCCAAGGACCATTGCCGCGTGGCCGGCCTGCCCCTGATTCCCCTGGCCCTGGACCTGGCTGGCGGCGATGTGGCCGCGGAGTATCTGGTGGAGGAGGGGGCGGACGTGCCCCCCGGCACCCGGCTGGCCCTGCTGCAGGGCAGTGCCTGGACCATCCTGGCGGCGGAACGGGTGATTCTCAATTGCATGTGCCACGCCAGCGGCATCGCCACCCTCACGCGTGCCTACGTGGCCCGCCTGGACGGCACGGCCACCCGGCTGCTGGATACCCGCAAAACCCTGCCCGGCCTGCGGGCCCTGGAAAAATACGCCGTGCGCGTGGGCGGGGCGTTGAACCACCGCATGGACCTGCATTCCATGCTCATGGCCAAGGACAATCACATTGATCGCGCGGGCTCCATCACCGCCGCGGTCACGGCCCTGCGTCGCGCCTATGATCCCTGCCCGCCCCTGGTGGTGGAATGCCGGACCGTGGCCGATGTGCGGGAGGCCGTGGCCCTGGCCGTGGACCGGTGCCTGCTGGATAACATGGACCTGGACACGCTGCGCGCAGCCCTGGCCTGCATCCCCCCCACGGTGCAGAGCGAGGTGAGCGGCGGCGTCACCCTCGACACCCTGGCAGCCATCGCCAGCCTGGGGCCGGACTTCATCAGCGTGGGCAGGCTTACCCATTCCGCGCCCGTGGCCGACCTCAGCCTGTACATTGCTCCAGTGGACCAATAAGGACGCCTCTCCCATGCATTCCACCGATACCATGTCTCCCACCCAACGCATTCTCGCCATCAAGGCCCGGCTGGGTCAGGATCTCGTCATTCTGGCGCACCATTATCAGGAAGATGCCGTGGTGCAGCACGCGGACCAGACCGGGGATTCCCTGGAGCTGGCCCGCGCCGTTCCCGGCACGGCAGCCAAATACGTGGTGTTCTGCGGCGTGGCCTTCATGGCCGAATCCGCCGCCCTGCTGGCCCCGACCGGGGTGCAGGTGTACAATCCCGTGCCCGAGGCGGCCTGCGTCATGGCGGAAATGTCACCGGCAGACTACGTGGAGGCCGTGCTCACGCGGCTACAGAATCCGGAAAGTCCTGTGATTCCGCTGGCGTATGTCAATACTTCCGTGGCCACCAAGGCCGTGGTGGGGCGCTTTGGCGGGGCGGTGTGCACCTCGGCCAATGCCGCCACCATGCTGCAGTGGGCCCTGGACACTGCGGACAAGGCGGCCGGCCCCGGGCGCAAGGGCAGGGTGCTCTTTTTGCCGGATCAGCACTTGGGGCACAATACGGCCAACAAGCTGGGCATTCCGGCGGAGAAACGCCTCAGGCTGGACATCCGTGGTCGGGGCGAGCGCATTGATATCCAGGCTGCCCAGGCCGCCCGGCTCCTGCTGTGGCCGGGCAACTGCCCCGTGCACGCCGTGCGCTTCAAGATGTCGCAGATTCGGCAGGTGCGGGAGCAATACCCGCAAGCAAAGATCGCCGTGCACCCCGAATGCGCCCAGGAGGTGGTGAACGCCGTGGACGCCGCCGGGTCCACGTCCTTCCTCATCAAGTACGCTGCAGAGGCGCCAGCCGGCAGCCGCGTGTACATAGGCACGGAATGCAATCTGGTGGATCGTCTGACCAAACGGCATGCCGCGGAAAAGACCATCCTGCCCCTGTGGCGCTCCGGCTGCAGCAACATGAACAAAACCACCGAAGCCCGCCTGGCAGACGCTCTGGAAGGCATGCTACAGGGCCACATTCCCGCCACCAGCGTGGATGAGGCGGACATGGAGCCGGCCAGGCTGAGCCTTACCCGCATGCTGGAGGCGTGCGCCTGAGTGGACCAGACAATCAGGACGCCGCCCCCAGGCCCCTGGCCACGGTGGTCAGGGGGGCGGCATCCACCTGCACCGGCAGCCGCAGTTCCCGATGCAGGTACTCGGCCAGTCCGTGCTGCAGGGATACACCGCCGCACAGGGTAATGCCGCTTTCCAGCAGATCCCCGGACAGCTCCGGCGGGCAGCGCTCCAGGACGCTGCGGGCCAGGTCTGCCACGGCCTGGGCAAAGCGCATCAGGGCCGGCCGCAACTCTGCTGCCCGAATGTCCCGGGCGCAGGGCAGGCCCTTGCGGGTATCCAGTCCCTTGATACGCTGGGAATGA